>NZ_AUTL01000204.1:0-8634 GCF_000498015.1 Pseudoalteromonas sp. TAE79 | reverse complement strand
CCTAAATTCGGATAATAAGTGCAATTTCTCAGATTAGATGGCCAGCTGTTATAATTCGGCCATTTTCTCGCCAAAGGAAATTGCTTTAATGAAATATAAACAGCTGACACAAGAAGAAAGATACCAGATTTACGCGTTAATAAAAGCAGGAAATAACCAAAAGCAGATAGCTGAAGAACTAACTCGTTCACCGTCATCTATTTCTAGAGAGCTAAAACGCAATAAAGGACTTAAAGGCTATCGGCCTAACCAAGCCAATAACTTTGCTGAACAAAGACGTAAGTCATCTTTCAAAGCAAGTAAGTTAACAGAGGACGTCACTCACTGGATTAATAAATTGTTGCATGACGGACTTTCCCCTGAGCAAGTGGCAGGCCGCTTAGCTTTAGAGAAACAGGTCGTTTTACATCATGAAACAATTTATCAATATATTTACAGAGACAAGGCTCGTGGTGGCAAGCTACATAAGACACTCACTCGTGCATGTAAAAAGTATAAAAAACGCTATGGAAGCTATGATAAACGTGGACAGATAGTTAATCGAGTCAGCATTGATGAACGCCCAAGTATTGTGGATTCAAAGTCTAGGATTGGTGATTGGGAGGGCGATACAGTGATAGGTAAAGGGCGTAAAAATGCGCTTGTCACAATGGTTGAACGTAAAACGTTATATACAGTCGTTCACAGAATTGAAAGCAAGCATGCGAAAATAACAGCCGATGCGCTGATCAAGTGTATGACACCATATAAAGGTAAGGTTATTACCGTGACGTTAGATAATGGAAAAGAGTTTGCTCACCATGAGCATGTTGCACAAGCATTAGAAGCTGATGTGTATTTCGCTCATCCCTATTCATCATGGGAGCGGGGCATAAATGAGAATACCAACGGCTTACTTAGACGCTTCTTCCCCAAGGGAACTGACTTTATGGCGCTAAGTGAAGCAGAGATACAGGCGGCAGTTGATAAGCTCAACCATCGGCCAAGAAAAACAAGAGGGTATAAAACCCCTCATGAATTATTTACGGGGCAATCAGAAGTTCTGGTGGCTGCATAATGATTGCACTTAATACTTGAATTCAAGTCTCAATTAAACCGCTTCTTTTTTAAAGATTAAGCTGGATTTATTTATAGCCGCAAAATTATTATGAGCTTATTCTCAATAAACATACCGCATAAAAATTCTAAGTTCCTGTTGTAACCTTTACCTATCTAAACTGATATCATAGTTAATTACTTTTTATAATCCAGTAGGACGTAATGGCAAAACCCAATAAAAAAGGCCCTACTAAAACGGTCGATATTTTTTGCTCAGCCTGTAAAGTTTCGTTATTTAAATACCGAAAAGGAGGGAAAGGGGCATTAGTTAAGTGTTTTAAAGAGCGAATTAGTCAAGACTTTACAAGTGAGCCATGTATTTGCCCTAACTGCAGTCGCCCATTTGCCCGAGAGGCTATTATTCGTGGTGCACCAGCCTATAAAATTATCGGCGGAAAAGTAACGTTTAAATAAAGTTTTGAAGTAAAGCCTTCTCCTTACGGACATATGGCCTTGTTAGAATTTACCATATTGATAGAATCGCTCGGTTTGCTGTTTCAATGAATGAAAAAACACCCCCCCCATGGATCGGGCCAGTTTATTGGGTTATTTAAAAATGGATAAAGGATAGTTTCGTGATAGCACTCTTATTTGACATCATAGGCATGACAGGTACTTTTTTAGTAGTTGGTTCATTTTTCTTACTGCAGCTAGGTAAAACGTCTCCAGCTAGCCTAACGTATAATATGATGAATTTAACAGGGGCGATTTTATTGTTAATTAGCCTTTGCTATAACTTTAATTTAGCAAGCTTTGTGATTGAAATATTTTGGATAGCCGCATCATTAATCGGTTTATACAAATACTTAAAAAATAGATCAGCTTTAGCTACAAATTAATAAAGTATTAATTTTGTTCTACATTTTAGGCACTGCAAACATAACTGTTTGCGGTGTTTTTTGTTTTTAGGATTAAATTTTGTTAGTAAGTATAATTAAATGCTTTTGTTAACAAAAAGTTTATATCTCTGTATCCTATAAGTCGTTACACTAGCTGCCTTAAATTTTTAGGCTATTTCTCGGGCAGGCCATGTTTTCGTTTTCTAAAAGAATAATTACAGTATGTTTATTATTAGTATTAATTTTAGTTGTTACATTTTGGGTAGGCCGCGCTAACGATATTGAAAAAGCAACGCTGCAAGCACAGGGTCAAGTCACCCAATTAAATAATTATATTGATACCGAGTTAGTTCGCTTTTCTGCTATCCCACAACTGCTTACTTATAATCAGTTAATGATTGATTTTGTGAGTGGTGAAAACCAACACTATAGCGCTATTAATAATTACTTGGCCGACATTCAACAGGCAAGTGGCTCCTCTGATATATTTGTACTTAATACTCAAGGTGAAGTAACTGCGAGTAGCAATTGGCAAGTTGATTACACCTTTTTAGGTAGTAACTTTGCATTTAGACCTTATTTTAAACGTGCTTTTGCAGGCGAAAAAGTTGCCTATTTTGCCTTAGGTATGCGCTCAAAAGAGCGAGGAATTTATTTTTCACAAGCAGTTTATCATGACAACAAAGCGGTAGGTGTTGTGGTATTAAAGGTTAATGTAAGTAAATTTGAAAATGATAGAGAGCTTTTAAATACATCAATGGCGAGTCATTTTTACTTGCAGCTTACTGATGACGTTATTGCTATGTCGGATGTGCCCGCTTGGCGTTTAAATAGTTTTAGTAAGTTTGATATAACGCAACGTCGTGATATTAAATTACGCAGAGCATATTTAGATCATCAACCTGCATATGTTGAGCAATTTCAATATATTAGTGAAGGTATAACGCATTATAAAATAAATAAAAAGTTATATGTAAGCGCAGCTAAACCACTGCGTTACTTTAGCGCAAATATGTATGTTCTTGTTGATGTAACCTCTGTAAATTCGGCGCAATTACCTCGATTATTTTGGGTTAGTGTTATTTACGGTATAATAACTATTATAGGCTATAGCTTGCTGGCTCGTTTTGCTGGCTATAAAAAACTTTTATATTCAAGACACAGTTTAGAAACAAAAGTAATTGAGCGAACGCAAGAGCTTGAAAAAGCACAAGTTGCGCTAGTGCAATCTGCTAAGCTGGCCACAATAGGGCAGTTAAGTGCGGGCATTAATCATGAAATAAACCAGCCATTAAGTGCAATTAACACTTACCTTGCAAGTGCTAAAAGGTTATTAGCTAAGCAAAACTATAGCGCTCTAGCTGAGAGCCTTAATGTTGTTGAAGGGCTTGTAGAGCGAGTGCACAAAATAGTCGGACAGTTAAAGCATTTTAGCAAACCCTCACAAACTCAGTTACGGCCTCACCCATTGGCGGGTTTAATTAATAACGCTTTAATGATAGCCAGCTCGCAATTAAAGCAAGATAACGTCCAAGTAGAGAAACCTCAAATAGATGGCACGTTGATTGTATGGGTAGATTCGCTTAAATTTGAGCAAGTGCTGGTTAATCTAATTACTAATGCAAGCCAGGCAATGAATGGCGCAATAGTTCGGAAATTGAGCTTTAAGGTTGAATGCTTTGATAACCGCGTAAAACTCTCAATTTTAGATACCGGTTCGGGTATCGAACAGCATGCATTTGGTAATTTATTTGAACCATTTTACAGTACTAAAGTAAGTAATGGTTTAGGGCTTGGGTTATCTATATCAAAGCAAATTATTGATTCGTTTAGTGGATCTTTAAGTGCACATAATAGATTAGAAGGGGGGGCTGAGTTTATAATAAGCTTATCAAGTACGCAGGATAAAGCAGATGATTGAACAATCAGCATGTAAGCACATCATTATTATTGATGATGAAGCTATGATCAGAGATTCTTTAAAGCAATTACTGACCCTTGAAGGCTATACAGTTGAGTGTTTTAGCGATGCAAGCGCCGCCTTAACTAAACTCAACCGCCGTTTTATGGGGGTGGTGCTTAGCGATATAAATATGCCCACAATGGACGGGATAACACTGCTTGAGCAAGTAACTGCCTTTGACAGTGAGCTTCCGGTTATATTTTTAACAGGTTATGCCGATGTAACAATTGCTGTAAAAGCGATGCAACTAGGGGCCTATGATTTATTTGAAAAGCCACTTAATGAAACACTACTCGACTGCATAGCCAGGGCCTGCGATAAACGCAGCCTTGTAATTCAAAACCGTGCATTAAAATTAGCTGTACAAAAAACCTCAGCACCCGGCGTTCGCATATTGGGTGATACGCCTAAAATGCAAGACATGATGCATTTGCTCAATACCGTGATTGATACGCCTGCTGATGTGATGATTGAAGGCGAAACAGGCACGGGTAAAGAGCTTGTAGCACGTTATTTACACGACCAAAGCATTCGTTCTAGTTCTAACTTTGTTGCGATTAATTGCGGCGCAGTGCCTGAGCAATTAATAGAAAGTGAGTTATTTGGCGCAGCAAGTGGTGCCTACACGGGAGCAACTCATGCTCGCAAAGGTAAGTTTGAATTTGCGCAAGGCGGCACCGTATTTTTAGATGAAATTGAAAGTACGCCTTTGTCTTTGCAGGTTAAATTACTGCGCGTATTAGAGGAGCGAAAAGTTACACCTGTCGGCGAAAATACGCCTATTAATTTAGATATACGAATTGTAGCAGCGACCAAAGTAGACCTCCTTTCGTTAGTGGAAAAAGGCGAATTTAGAGCTGATTTATACTACAGACTCAGCTTGGTAAAAGTAAACATACCGCCACTACGCGCCCGAAAAGCCGATATAGTATTACTGTTTAAGCATTTTAGCTCCATTGCAGCAACGCGTTACCACAAACCACCAGCCCCCCTTAATAGTAAGTTACAACAGCGCTTAATTGCATACAATTGGCCTGGCAATGTAAGAGAGCTTAGAAATCAAGCTGAACGCGCGGTTTTATTAGGAGTTGAGCTCGCTTTTAGTGTTAGTAAAACGCAGGCTAAAGGTGAGCTTTCACCCGATTTAAGTCTATCTGAAAAAGTTACTTTTTATGAGCAGTCATTAATAGAAGAAGCCCTAGAGCGACACCATGGCAGTATTAAAAATACGATGGGTACACTGCAAATAGCTCGTAAAACCCTTTACGATAAAATGAGTAAATACAATTTAAACCGCGATATGTTCACTGACTAATATGTGCGGTATTTGTGACAATTTAATTATTTTAATGTGTGGAAAACCGCACGTTTTCTTCTTTTATTATTGATTTATAAAACCAACCATTTGAAATTTAATAACTTTATATCATTGGCAGTAAAGTTGCTCTATTAGAACTGACAACAAGTAGATTCTAATAATCAGGACACATAATGATAAAGTTTACACACCCCTGTATTTTACTCACCTCAATTACTGGCCTTGCTATTTGCTCGTACTCTGCTCAAGCGGCTGAATATGCTGTATATGGTAAAGCCGAAGTGCAAATTGCTAATACAGATACAGGTATTATGCGTTACGCAGAAAAAGGCACGCAGATTGAAGCGCCATTTTCGCGTATAGGCATTCAAGGGCAACACAAATTAAATGAATATTTAAACGTTGTTTTTAAATACGAAGTGCAAGTAAAAGGCTTTGAGCAAGATGACACCGAAGAGCCATTTAGTGCAAGGAATACTTATCTTGGTTTAAAAGGTCAATTTGGCGAGCTTGTAGTGGGAAGAAATGATACTCGCTTTAAATACTCTGAGGGCAAAGTTGATAACTTTAATGAAACCCAAGGTGACATAGCTCAAGTTATTGCAGGACAAGATAGACTTGGTGATACGATAACATACACTTCTAAGTATTGGCATAATACGCAATTTTCGTTTACTTACGCTCCAAAAGATGACAACAAAGATAATGAAGCTGGATTTGCAGCAACCTTTATTTATGGTGATCGTAGCTTAAAAAACACCTCATATTACTTATCATTAAGCCATGTTGATTCTCTTAATAATATTAATGCGAGCCGAATAGCAGCAGCCTATAAATTTGAACAATTACAGCTTGGTGCGCTATATCAGCATTCTGAATCAACAGATGGTATAAAATCAGGTAACGGTTATGTGTTAAGTGCAAGCTATACGCTTGATAAATGGGTACCTAAATTACAGTTTGCTAAAGATGATTCTTTACTTCGTCAAACTTCTGAGGCAACGCAATGGACTACGGGCCTTGACTATGTATTTGATAAGCAAACAACTGCTTACCTTTTATACACCGACCTTAATTTAGAAGAACAAGACGACAGCAGTGTTGCGCTTGGTCTTAAATACAAATTTTAGAGGCCTGCCATGACAGATAATATACTCACGCAAAAACCAGATAAGAAAAGACATTTCCAATGGCTTTTTTTGATACTAGGCCCTGTAGTAATGCTATTGACATGTTTACTCGATCCACCAACGGGTATGTCTGTAGCGGCATTTAAAACCGCAGGTTTAGCATTTTGGATGGCATCGTGGTGGGTGAGCGAAGTAGTACCAATTCCAGCAACTGCTTTGCTCCCTCTGGTAATATCACCACTTACTGATATAGCAGCAATTAAAAGCGTGGCTGCCCCGTATGCGCACCCGCTAATATTTTTATTTTTAGGTGGTTTTTTAATTTCTATTGCTATGGAGCGTTGGGGGTTACATAAACGTATTGCGCTAAGCACCATGTTATATGCGGGTAAAAAGCCAAGCTTGCAAATTTTAGCCATGATGCTGGTAACCGCATTTTTGTCGATGTGGATGTCTAATACCGCAACAGCTGTAATGATGCTGCCTATTGCGCTTTCGATTACCAATTTAGTAAAGCAATCAGACCCGAGTAATGAAGGTTTTGGTAAGGCCTTACTGTTATCAATCGCTTATGGTGCAAGTATTGGTGGTATTGCTACCTTAATCGGTACTCCGCCTAATGCTTTAATGGCTGCTTACTTGTCAGATAGTTACCAAATAGAAATTGGCTTTGCGCAATGGATGATTGTAGGCGTACCACTGTCTTTAGGCATGCTAATTATTAGCTGGGTTTGGCTTACTAAATTTGCGTATAAAGTAGATGCTAATATTAAAAACGATCAGAAAATTGATACAAAAGCGGTGTTTTCAACGCAGTTAAAAAGCCTAGGTATAATGCAGCGCGCCGAAAAAGGCGTGTTATTTGTGTTTGTTTTAGCAGCACTGTGTTGGATATTTAGACCTTTATTAGGTGACATAACAGGTCTTAATATTTCAGATACTACTATTGCAATTGCAGCGGCATTGCTGTTGTTTGTAATGCCAGCGAATAAAGGCAAAGATGAGCGTATCCTTGATTGGGAAAGCGCAGCTAAAGTGCCGTGGGGCGTTTTATTATTATTTGGTGGCGGGCTTACACTTGCATCTCAAATTAAGTCATCAGGGCTTGCTGAATTTATTGCTCACCTAATTGAAGGCGCTAGCACTATTCCACTTGTTTTGAGTGTACTTGTTGTTGTGGCATTAATTACGTTTTTAACTGAGATCACAAGCAATACAGCAACTGCAGCGGGCTTTCTTCCTTTGTTAGGGCCCGTTGCAGAGTCTATAACAGGTTCACCATTGGTTTGGGTTATTCCAGCAGCTATAGCGTGTAGTTGTGCGTTTATGATGCCGGTAGCGACACCACCAAATGCTATTGTGTTTGGCTCAGGGCAAATTCAAATGCGTGACATGATAAGAGCGGGTTTTGTGCTAAACATTGTGGCTATTGTATTAATTACGCTGGTTACAATGACGATTGCAGCCCAAGTATTTGGCTTTTAAAGCTGAACTAAATTAGTTCCAACCAACCTATGCCAGAGTAGCTTTGTTTATATTTACAGTTTTAAACAAAGCTACTCTTTATGCTTATTTATATTGCTTAAGAAGCTCTTTTTTAGATAATTAGTGTTATTGCTCGAAAAACAGAACAAGGTTATAGTCGTTAATAACTTTAAAAATTGAGTAACCTATTTTGAGCACTGAGACATCACAGGCAATGCCTTTAATTCCCCAGTTTGATGAATTGCAAAAAAGCTTTCTCGAAACGCCTTACTTGCCAATTGATAAACGTCTCGTTTTATTGAAAAAACTCCGTGTACGTATTGTTGAACTTGAGCAAGAGCTAGTAGATGCTGCTTCAAAAGACTTTGGTTACAGAACCGCTTTCGATACTTTACTTGGCGATATACTGCCTACAGTGCAAACACTCGCGCACATTATTAAAAAACTGCCAAAATGGGCAAAGCCAAGTAATCGCTCTGTGGGTTTAAGCTTATGGCCTTCAAAAGTAAGTGTTAATTATCAGCCCAAAGGTGTGGTTGGTATTATTGCACCGTGGAATTACCCGATTCAGTTAGCGTTAGTACCTGTGCTTACCGCCATAGCTGCCGGTAATAGAGTGATGCTCAAATTAAGCGAGTTTACACCTCACACAAACGTCGTTATCGAAAAAATATTTAAAGACGACATACAAACGCATTGCAAAATAATACAAGGCGGTAGCGACGTAGCCGCGCAGTTTTCATCACTGCCATTTGCTCATTTATTATTTACGGGGTCATCGGCCGTTGGTAAATTAGTAAT
>NZ_AUTL01000203.1:0-5243 GCF_000498015.1 Pseudoalteromonas sp. TAE79 | reverse complement strand
CTAAGTATAGGGCGTTGCGCTATTTTGCACGCTGACCCACCAATACTGCCGAAACAGGTTACGGTTAGTTGTGTACCTCTAACTTCTTATGGCTTCCTTCAGACCCCACCGTTGGCCAGTGATGCCCTTGCCATTCAGATTATCTTCCCCTTAGTCAGGGTGATAAGGCATCTTTCAGCCTATCGGGTTTGCCAGCTTCGCTGGGCAAACAAAAAAAGAGCACTTAAAAGTGCTCTTAGATTTAAATCATTTTAAATTTAGTTAATCTTTGCTTTCGTTAACTAAAATAACTTTACGATGTGGGAAAGGTATTTCGATGTTGTTTTCATCCAGTGCTTTTTTAATTAACTCTGGCACCGTATAAAGAATATCGAAGTAATGCTCGCCCTTACAAAAAGGTCTTACTAAAAAGTCTACTGAGCTGTTGTTAAGAGTTTCTACTTCAACAAAAGGCGCTGGATCTTTTAGTATGTGTGGGTGCGCTGCAAGTACGCCATCTATAATTTTACGTACAGCCGTTGTATCTTCACCGTAAGCAACACCAAAATGCATATCCACACCACGAATTGGATGATGTGAATGGTTTATAATTTGCGCGCCCCAAATTTGACTATTTGGTATAATAACCTGTTGATTATCGAACGTTTGTAAAATAGTAGTAAACATATCTACTTCTGTTACTTTACCAAAACGCCCTGCAGCCTCAATAAAGTCATTCACTTTATAAGGTCTAAATATTAGCAACATAACGCCTGCGGCAAGGTTCGACATTGCACCTTGTAACGCCAAGCCTATAGCAAGTCCCGCAGCACCGAGTAAAGCAATAATAGAGGCTGTTTGTACACCAAAGCGATTTAACACAGCAATAATAACGAACGCTAATATGATGTAGCGAGCCATGCTGCCTAAAAAGCGAAAAAGCGTATCGTCAAGATGAGTGTATTTATGACACAAGCCAATAATTAAATTGCGTACTTTGCCCGCTAACCATAAGCCCGCAAGTAAAATTGCAATTGTTAGTAATATGTTGGTTGCCCACGTAATTGCAGCGGGTAAATATTGATTAATATCAATGTTGTTTATTATGTCTTCCATTGTTTTTCCTGTTTTAAAAACTTTTAGCTAGTTTTGCTATACCAAGCGCAACAGTTTAATAAAAAGTTAACCAAAGTACGGATATAGGTTTAGTTTTATATGTATAAGCACTTTGAAGGATGGATTTCTTAACTACTGCTTTTAAAACTATGGATTGATAAAATATAATTTTAAGCCCTATTTAGCGCCAATTTTTAATTAAAGATTATACTCAGTAATATCTTGCTATAACGCAGTTTGGCTCATATAGTCAGCAAATTATCACACCTTATTTTGAACATCTTTGTTTATGAAATCTTCTGCTCCTGCTAGTGATTTTGGTACTTTATTAGGTTATGCACCTGGTAATGTTGCTGTTTACTCATCTGATTATGATACGGCTGATGAAAGCATTTATCCTAATCGTAGTGCCTATCGTAGTTACCTAGACGGTATTTACATGGGCTATAAATGGCAATGCGTTGAATTTGCCCGAAGATGGATGTACCTCAATCATGGTTATATTTTTGATGATATAGCTATGGCTTACGATATTTTTGAGTTGCGTTCAGTGCGCGATGTAAATAGCCAAAACAGATTGCCACTAAACGCGTTTAAAAATGGTGCTAAACATCACCCTCAAGTAGGTAGTTTACTTATATGGGAAGAAGGCGGCGAGTTTGAAGAAACAGGCCATGTTGCTGTCATTGTTGAAGTGCATGAAGATAAAATACGTCTTGCTGAGCAAAATGTAGGGCATCAAATATGGCCAACAAATCAAAACTGGTGCCGTGAACTAAAAGCAAAAGTAACTAAAGATGGCGACTATTGGATTGAGTGCTCTTACAGCGACGCCACTATTTTAGGTTGGATGACACAAACTGATGAAACAGAATATGCTGAGCCAACGTTTGAGCTAAACACTGACTTATTTACTATAGAAGCCCATAAAGCAGCAGATACAGGCCAAGCAAACAAGTCATGGTTAAATATTGCGAATGACGATGAAGCTGCCTACGTAGAAATGATGCAAGGCCATAAACTTACATCCGTAGATGAAGATCAGCATAATTACTTTGCAATATCTCAAACGGCGCAGCAAAGCATTGAGCATGCAACAAATGAGCTGCATGGTTTATTTATGCATGCAACCGACTATGTACTGCAGCACCCTGAGTTATTAAAAAAGTTTAATTTACCCGATGTTGTACTTAATAAAATTCGCCAATCGTGGGATAACCGCTTAAACCAATTAATTACCAGTCGGTTTGACTTTGCCTTAACAGCAGCAGGTTTAAAAGTTTACGAATACAATTGCGATTCGGCATCGTGTTACATGGAAAGCGGCAAAGTTCAGGGAAAGTGGGCAAAACACTTTAGTGTTAAAACAGGTGTAGATGCAGGCCAAAATTTATTTAAAGATCTCGTAAAAGCATGGCGTAAAAGTGAGGTAAAAGGTCTTGTTCATATTCTGCAAGATGATGAACCAGAAGAACATTACCACGCATTATTTATGAAAGAAGCTATTGAAGCCGCAAGCTTTGAATGTAAGCTAGTAATTGGCTTAAGCACACTTCGCTGGAATGAGTCAGGCAACATAGTAGATACTGATGGCGCACAACTGAGTTACGTATGGAAAACCTGGTCGTGGGAAACCGCACTTGATCAAATTCGTGAAGAATGCGAAGCCGACCAATCATTAGGTGATAACTTTGAACCACAATTCAAAGCTGGTGAAACGCCACGCTTAGTCGATGTATTACTGCGTAAAAATGTCATGGTGTTTGAACCGCTGTGGACATTAATTCCTAGTAACAAGGCTATTTTGCCAATACTGTGGAGCTTATTCCCTAATCATAAATATTTACTTAATACCGCGTTTGAGCTTAACGACGAGTTATTACAAACCGGATATGTAGTTAAACCAATAGTGGGACGCTGTGGCGCTAATATTCAACTTGTTGATGAACAGCAGCAAGTTATAGAAAAGACAATGGGGCACTTTGCCGAGCAAGACCAAATATACCAACAGCTATTTGCATTGCCTAAAGTAGATGATTACTTTGTACAAATATGTAGTTTTACAGCCGCCGGTAAATACTCCGGTGGTGGCGTGCGTGTTGATAAAAGCATGATCATAAACGGCCATAGCGATTGTATGGCGCTGCGTATTAAATAATAAACAATACTAAGCCCGCAATTTGCTGCGGGCTTAAGTTTGTGTAGCCCTTCCCTCTTTTAAGTTTTATAGCTATCTCAAGCGAGTTACTCCTGATAGAGTAAATTTATTAAACACCACTAATTAAGGTATTTCATGGCGAATCAATTTAATGTACTCGGCACACGCTTAAAACTATGTTGCGGTAATGGTGGCTACACACGTGAAGGGTTTTGTTATGTACCAGAATCAGATCTTGGCAATCACAGTGTGTGTGCAATTATGACTGATGAGTTTTTACAATTTTCAAAATCACAAGGTAACGATTTAATAAGCCCGAACCCTCTTTACGATTTTGAAGGTTTAAAAGCCGGTGATAAATGGTGCTTGTGTGCAGTAAGATGGCTTCATGCTATTTCAGCAAACGTTGCGCCACCAGTGGTACTTGAGGCTACAAATAAAAAATCATTAGAAATAGTGCCGCTCGATGTTTTAAAAGCGCACGAATATATAGCCAACGTTTAAATACATCTAAGAGTAACTAAATCGAAGTCTGCATATTTTACAAATATATGCAGGCTTTTCAAAAACCCAATCTCCTCTGCAGCCTTAAAAACCTTAATTTAAAATATAACCACATGTTTTTAAATTACTTTTTAAATAAATCAACTTACGGCATAGCAGTTGCTTTATTAAGTTTAAGTCACGCTCATCACGCAACACATTATATGAGCAACACATTAGTTAAGTAGGAGAAATTATGAGTAACAATAACGAATCAAACAAAACAACTAAATTTACCGCGCCAGGTATGAGTGACGAATCAGCTCAAAAAACAATAGCTACGCTAGATAACCGCATGGTTGCATTGATAGATTTACAGCTTACTTTAAAGCATATTCACTGGAACGTAGTGGGACCTAACTTTATTGGCGTACATGAAATGATAGACCCGCAAGTAGACATTGTACGCGAAATGACAGATACAATTGCAGAGCGAATTGCGACACTTGGTGCAGTACCTGTTGGCACACCAAAATCAATTGTAGATCGCCGTACTTGGGACGAATACTCTGTAGGCAAAGGCCTAGTCACCGAGCATTTGGCTGCGCTTGATAAAGTATATAACGGCGTTAATGCCGATCACCGCAAAGCAATCGAGACTCTTTCTGAGCTAGATCCTGTCTCTGAAGATATGATCACCAGCCAACTAGCCGATTTAGAGCAATTTCAGTGGTTCATACGAGCACATTTAGAATCATCTACAGGCGAATTACAGAGCTAATACATCTAAAGTAAGAAAGCCCAGCATTATTATGCTGGGCTTTTTTTTGCGTAAAAATCTATTTATCGCTACCTAGCTTACCGCCCCCACCCCAGCTAGTACAAAATCAATATAAAAACAATAGAAAATTGGTATTACCAAAATGATTTTTAATTATTTTAACCTCTCCACTATTTCGCAAATTTATAAATCATTTAGAACTTTTAATGGTCGCTCTTCCAATTCAATATCACTTAAAAAGTAAACTAAACACGTATAAAAGTACGACATAAAATTTCAAAATAGTACTAACAAATGTATTAAATAGTACAAATAATATATAAAAATGCCTTTGGTAAAGATACTTCAATAAAATTCATTCAAAATACAAAAAATAAAAACACACTATAAGCCATTAAATTTATTAAATATAAGCAAAATAAAAGAGGTTTTTGTAATACACATTGTGAAGTTTTGGTAAACAAAGGTTGTAAATAAAGTTGAATTGGATTAATTTCAACCACACCACCTGTATGACACACTACAGGAAAGAAACAGTTAAATTGGTTAACCAAACCAAGTAACAACACACACACAATGACGCAAGTCGTACCCAAACGGGAGAGATACATGAAACTCAATCAAATTACTTCAACATTAATTAATAAGCATAAAAGAAGTAGCTCTACAACAATCAGTGCCGCAGCCCTTTTATTAATGGCTTCTTCAAATATTGCAGCGCAAGAG
>NZ_AUTL01000202.1:0-17728 GCF_000498015.1 Pseudoalteromonas sp. TAE79 | reverse complement strand
TGCGTATTCCGGTGATGGTGAACACCGATTCCGGTTTTATCGTGAACACTTAAATTCCACGCATTGGGTTCATGACATTTTTAACCTAAGTGTTCACGATGGTCAATTTTAGATTGAATTTTTCTCATAGACTCCCCCTTTAATTTTATCCGATGAGCATTGTGCATTAGTCGATCTAAAATGGCATCGGCTAAGGTATTATCGCCGATGGATTGATGCCATTCTTCGGTGGGTAATTGACTGATGATGGCGGTTGATGAACTGCCGTGCCTATCATCCATGATCTCCATTAAGTCATTTCGTTGTGCCGCTTTAAGTGGCTCAAGCCCCCAATCATCTAAAACGAGTAAGTCGATCTTAGCGAGTGACTGTAACATTCGACTGTAAGTGCCATCTGCTTTGGCTTGTGTCAGCGCAAGCATCAACCTTGAGAGTCGGTAATATTTAACGCTGTAGCCTTTCATGCATCCTGTATGCGCAAGCGCACAAGTGATATAGGTTTTACCGCTACCGCAAGGGCCTGTGATGAGTAAGTTTTGTGATTTATTCAGCCAATCACATTGCAGTAGCGATGCCATCATCGATTGATTGAGACCTCGCGGGTGATGATAATCTATGTCTCTGGCGTTAGCGGCTAATTTAAGTTTTGCCGCTTTAAGTAAGCGTTGTTGTTTTCGGCTCTCTCGGTCTTGGGCTTCACTGTCTGCTAGCAGTTGTAGTCGCTCATCGAAGGACAACCCTTCATAAGTACTTGGTTGTTCTATTTGGCTCACTAAGGCGTTGGCCATACCACTGAGTTTGAGTTGACGAAGCTGAGTTATCGTTTGTTCTAACATAGAATTTCCTTACCTTAATGGAAGCTTTTAGGACCACGGATATTTTCATGGGATTGTGGCAATAACGTCGACGGCTCTTCTTGCGTTCGCGGCAATTTATCTTGGTTGCTACTGAGTATGTCTTTGATATGTTTTAACCGATATAAACTGTATTGATTGGCTATCGCACAGGCGTTATTGAGCCGATCGGCGGGATAGCTTCTTGATAGGTTGAGTAAGCCTAAGCACACACGATACGCTTGTTCTTCATGTTGTTTCTGTGCCAATTGTGCTTTCACCCAGAGCAAAACGTCATCTCCAATATCTTTCGCCCAATTCATTAAACGCCCTGGTGACCATTTATGATGCTTCTCATGCTTTACAGGCATGTGCTCGGATGTGGTGGTCATGCCCGGATGATATTTTCTCGGGTGACTGGTGATGCGTTTATGCTTGAAATAAGCCTCAATCAAGTTGTCTTTGGCATGAAGTTCAAGCTTTTCACCCACCAAGTGATGGGGTACCGAGTAAAGATGGTTATCATACTGAACGTGATAATCAATATTCACTTTGACGTGTTTAATATCCGTGAATTGATAAGCTAGTTTGGGCATGGGCGCGAGGGCGGGTTTGTCGATTGACTCGAACCATGATTGTCGTGTCCCACTCAGTTGCTTAAAGGGCTTATTATTGACCTCAAGCAGTAAGGCTTTGATGCAATGGTTTAGCTCAGCTAATGAGAAAAAGGTTTGGTGTCGTAACTTGGCGAGTATCCAGCGTTCAATGATTTGCACGCCCACTTCGGCCTTGGCTTTATCTTGTGGTTTTCTGGGACGAGCAGGCACAATCACGGTGCCATAATGCGCGGCCAATTGCTGATAACTCGGGTTAACATCAGGGTCGTAGCGACACGCTTTACTGACACCACTGCGTAAATTATCGGGGATAACCATGTCAGGTATACCGCCGATAAATTCAAATGCTCGCACGTGACTGCCGATCCAGTCGGGTAGACTTTGGCTCCAGGTTGCTTCACAAAATGTATAATTTGATGCGCCCATCACCGCCACGAATATCTGGGCGAACTTCACTTCACCCGTCGCATTACAAACAATGGGCATCGTTTGACCCGCATAATCGACAAAGAGTTTTTCTCCTGCTTTATGCACTTGTCGCATCGAACGTTTTTGCTTTTTAAGCCAGGTCATGTAGCGATCGCAGAACTGAGAATAGCTGTAACAACGATTCGGATATTGCTGAGTATATTCTTCCCAGAGTAAGTTCTTGGTGACGCCTTTGCCCGTTAATTCTTTTCGAATGGCTGGCCAATCTGGCACTTCAAATCGCTGGGATGGCCGAGTGTCGGCGCGAGGATAGAACTGACTAGCAAGCACAGAATCATCAAGCTCGTCGGGCAGTGGCCAACTTAACGATAAAGCTCTGGCTTTAGTGAGTAGTTTTTGAATACCACCGACACTGATCTTAGTGCTGGCACTTATTTTTCTGACACTGAGTTGGGCAGCAAAATGTAGCCTCAACACTTCTCGAATTTTACGCATTGTGATCCTCTTAGTCGCCATATCCCTTCCTCAGTAATACAAAAAGGAAATAGCTTAACAAAGTAATTAATAATCAATGCGTTGAAATTGTACTGGTTTGGTGTGAACACCGATTCCGGAAAATCAGTCAAAAGTGTTCACGATAAAACCGGAATGAGCGTTCACGCTAAAACCAGAACGGGTGTTCACGATGGGCCGGAATCACTGTTCACGATGCTCCGGAATATGCACCAACCTGAATTACTTACTCATCAACCATTTTCAGATGTTCCATGGAGCTTTAGCCAACAAAATTATTGGTTGTTTCTTGATTTAGAAAATAAAAGTCTTAACAAGCAAAATGTTGTAGCACATTTTGACAACCCTATGGTCGATCACCTTACGGTTTATCGCCTCGATAAAAATAACAAACTAATTGAAACATACAAACTCGGCGATAAAGAAGAAGCCCTCTCTTTGTTTGAATACAGCGTACCGCATATTCGCTTTTTATTAGAAAGAAAATCATCACAACGCCTAGTAATAAAAATAGACACAATAGGCATAAGTAAAACACCTGTAAACTTGTATCGTGATAAAGAGTTTATTGACTTAGTGCGCTCTCAAACTGGGATCTGGGGTATTTTTGTAGGCGTGCTATTGATGGCTGCGCTTTACAACTTGGTGCTTTATTTTGGTATAAAAGACCGTGTTTATTTAATTTATATTGGCTACATCGTCAGCGCTATTACACTAATGGGTGCAGTACTGGGCTTTGGTTTTTATTTATGGCCTAAGCAATGGCAGCTCTTTATTCACGAACAAATTGTGTTTAGTAATTATGGGGTCGCCTTTTTCACCCTTGCTTTTTGCACCATGTTTTTGCGCTATCATAAAGATAAATGTTGGCGTTACAAAATGAGTATAGCTCTACTTTGGCTTATGTTTACTCTTGCTGTATGTAGCTTGTTTATTCCTGAAAATATAGCGGCTCCTATATTTTTTGGTGTAATGGTACTGCTTTATATTACTTGTATTATTTTAATATATAACAAGTTACGCAGTGGTTTTAGGTGGGCTAAGTTTTATGTTTTATCATGGATACCGCTAATTTTTGGTGCGGCAATTCAACCTATGGAACTCACTGGTGTTTTACCGTATACCTTTGCAACCCGCCATGCCTTTTTAGTCGCTATTTTGTGCGAAGTTATTTTAATGGCGATGGCATTAGCAGACAGGGTAAGGTATCAGCGAGAACGTGCGCTTTACCATGCCACGCATACACAACAAACACGATTACTTAATAGCTCCAAGCTAAAACAAGCATTTATGGCACTACAGAGCCAAAATCGCTCAACAACGTTGTGTTTAATAAAAATACGTCACTTTAATTCACTCAATACGATTATTACCTCTTCTCAGGGCTACACACTTATAAAGCATATAGCCAAAGAGCTTGAATTAGAACTCAGCCATGAACGTGAATTTACAAACCTCGAAACAGATTTAAACACCAGTCCTCGCTTAGCCGATTTAAGCAGTGGTGTATTTGCCTGTATTTCTACAAAAACACAAAACCAAGAAATGCTAGAAGCACTACTGACTAAAATAATTAGTAGCCTACCAAAACAATATGAAATTAAAGGGCTAAACCTGCAGCTTAGTTACAGTATAGGTATTAGTAGTGCAGGTAAAAGTAACGACTTTGAATATTGGTTAAAGCGTGGTTATTTAGCGCTTAAAAAAGCAAAAGGTAGCGTTAATCAAGTTGGGTCATCGTCAAACGGTAATAATCTGATGATGGACGTTGCTCTAGCCGCTAAGCTGCAACAAGCAATCAAAACAAATCAACTGGCGCTTTATTACCAACCTCAAATAAACTTATTAAGTAACCACGTAAGTGGTGCTGAAGCTTTATTACGTTGGCCCGACCCAACTTACAGCAACTTATCAATTGAAGAGCTAATAATACTTGCTGAACACACAGGTATTATTAACGAGCTAACACTGTGGGTAATAGAGCAAGCTTGTAAAGACATAGTTGAGCTTACTAAAAATGGCTATAACGAGCACACAATTAGCGTAAATTTAAGTGCTAAAAACTTAACCATAAATAATTTAGCCGAAAAAGTAGAAAATATTTTAATTAAATACCAAGTGCCGGCACACTTACTTAAATTTGAACTAACCGAATCGGCCTTCGTAGATAGTCAAGATGCACTTATAAAGTTAGTTGATGAGTTAACCGCATTAGGTATTAAAGTGGTACTGGATGACTTTGGGACAGGCTACGCGTCACTTAGCTACTTAGTTAATTATCACTTTAGTGAGCTTAAAATAGATAAATCATTTGTTTTTGATTTGCCTAACAACCCAACTCACCAAGTTATTGTACAAACAGCCATTGATATGGCGCATAACCTCAATTTATCAATAACAATTGAGGGGGTAGAAACCCAAGAAATCCATCACTTGCTCAAAGATATGAACGCTGATTCCGCCCAAGGTTATTTATACGCAAAAGCACTGCCTTACACCGACTATTTACACTTCTTAAAAAGCCAATATAGCTTAAAAATGTTAGACTCCTCTTTTTAACATCTTTAGGGGCCAAGTAAAGATGCAAGGCACACTGCGTAAACTAAAATCGAGCTTAACCGAACCAGTACAATATCACTTACCTGTAGGTGAACACTTAGTAGACTTAAATGCATTTATAGGTAAGGAGCTTACGCTTACCTTTAGTGGCACTATTTTATGTTCTAACTGCGGTAAAAAAACCAAAAAAAGCTATTCTCAAGGTCACTGTTTTGTATGTATGCGCAAGCTTGCTAGTTGCGATATGTGCATAATGAAACCAGAAACCTGCCACTACGATCAAGGCACTTGCCGAGAGCCGCAGTGGGGCGAAGTAAACTGCATGATCCCACACTATGTGTATCTCGCTAACACCTCAGGTTTAAAGGTAGGTATTACCCGCCACACACAAATACCGACTCGCTGGGTTGATCAAGGCGCCACTCAGGCATTACCTATTTTTAAAGTGCAAACTCGCCTGCAATCTGGTTTAGTAGAAGTTGCATTGGCTGAATTTATTGCCGACAAAACTAATTGGCGCAATATGCTAAAAGGTCAAAACGACGCAATTGACTTAAAAGCAGCGGCAGCCGAGCTGATCCCACAAATTAGTGAAAAGCTAAACGAGCTCAGTGAATTATTTGGCGCAACAGCAATAGAGCAACTTGATGAAGATGTGGTTGATTTAAACTTTCCAGTAACCGAATACCCAACAAAAATCAGCTCATTTAACTTTGATAAAGACCCTGTTGTAAGTGGTGTTTTACAAGGTATTAAAGGTCAGTACTTAATCTTTGAAAAAGGCGTTATTAATATACGTAAATTTACGTCTTATGAAGTAACCGTAGGCTAACGGGCCATGTTAAACAGCTACCCACAATTATTGGTTATTTATCATGAGCTTGAGATAGCCCATAACCAACAAGAGCAACAAGAGTGCTTGCACAGCGTTACGCAAAGTGAGCTAAGCGATGTGCGAGTACTTAACAAGCAAGGTGACTACCTTAATTTACAAGGCACTGTTTGCCCTAAATTGAATGGCGAGCAACTAGCACAGCTTGTTACAGCTTACTTATTAAATGAAGGACAATGCTGCCTTGGTAAAATCAAAACCCTAAGTACTGCGCAGGCGTTTGATTTACTAGGGCTATAAACACTCTCTTTATTTAAACCTCAGTAAGCACTTTTATATGCGCTACAGCACTGCGACCTAAAGCTGATAGCGCATAGCCACCTTCTAAATACGAAATAACCCCTTTACAACCGTCCTCTTTAGCAACGCCACATAGTTGCTCGGTAAGCCAAGTATAGTCATCTTCAACAAATTTTAAGCTTGCCATATCATCTTCTAGGTGAGCATCGAACCCTGCGCTTATAAAAAGTAATTCAGGTTTAAACGCTTTTAATTTTGGTAGCCATTGCTGAGCAAACACCTCTTTTAAATCGTCGCCATTACTGGCAATTGGCAGAGGTGAATTAACTATATGGCTATTATTTTTAACCGCTGTATTTGGATAAAACGGATACTGAAATAACGAACAAAGCAGTACATTTTCGTCATCAATAAAAATATCTTGCGTGCCATTACCGTGGTGTACATCAAAATCCGCAATAGCAATGCGCTTAACCCCTTTGCTTTGTGCGTACTTAACAGCAATAGCTAAGTTATTAAACACACAAAACCCAGATGATGAGTTTTTATTAGCGTGATGCCCTGGCGGGCGTACTGAGCAAAAAGCAGCATCGAGTTTATCGGCAAGTATTTCATCAACCGCTAACAATCCTGCACCTACTGCCCGCTCAATCGCTTTAAACGAATCGGGGCACAGCCACGTATCGCCATCTAAATTAGCGAGCCCTTCTGTTGGTAGCGTATTTTCTACGTGTTTAAGTAAAGCTTCATCGTGAGCAAGTAAATAATGCTCACGCTCGGCCTTGGGTGCTTGTAGGTGTGTTAAGCCAACATCTACGCCGCTGGCAAGTAATCGGTCTGTTATGGCATCTAGACGTTCTGGGCACTCGGGGTGGTCGTCTATCATTTTATGCTTACGGCAATGAGGATGAGAAATAACAGCGGTACGCATAAAAAGTCCCTTACAAGGTGTAAAAGCTTAATATAGCAAAGCCACCGATGGGTGGCTTTGCGACTTTGGTTTATATCAATACTTTAAATATCAATATTAGCTATTTTGCTTTTAAATGTAGGTTTCTAAAGTCAAAGCTAAAGTCGGTTACTTGTGTTGATACCGCACGCATTTTGGCACTGTTTACACGATTTTGTGAGCTCATTTCAAAACGAATAAACGCATCTGCTTCTAGTAATTTTTCATCCCACTTAACAATAAATGTATTACCAGTGTAATGCTCAAGAGTGCCTTTCAAGCGTTTAGTGTGGGTAAAATCAATGCGTAATTTACCATCTAACTGCTCAATAATTACATCGCCATACCAATCATCGTGTAATGTACCGGTGTAATTAATGTTTGGTAATTGTGGTTGGTAGTCAGCGGGGGCTTCTGGTTTTGCATTAACATACGCTTGTTGTTTGCCTTCAAAATGGCTTTTAGCTAAATCCTCTACCCAGTCTTTATCTTCAAGCTCAAGTGCATCTTCAAGTACTTCATGGGTTACCGCCGAAAGCGCACCAAAAGCTTGTTGATTAGATAAAATAACAATACCAAGTTTTTTCTCAGGCAATAAAGTAACTTGCGATACCATTCCTAAAATACCACCGCCATGACCTAGCTTTTTAAAGCCATGGTAGTCTTCAATGCTCCAGCCTAACCCATAACCCCTAAACTGCTGATGATACGATTCAAACGCACTTTTAGACGCCATAGATGTAATATGTGGGTGCCACATTTGCGCTTGTTGCTTTTCACTAAATAGCTGCTCGCCACTTGGCATTTTACCGCCTGCTAATTGCGTACGTAGCCATTGACTCATATCGCTTACACTTGAAGCAATGGCGCCTGCGCCTCTAAAGTCCTCAAGGTAGTTCACAAAAAATGGATGAAGCGTGCCATCCATAGGGATATGACCTGTCGCCCAGTTTTTATTACTTTTAGGAATACGTGAAAAGCCCGCGCGTGAGTTATCCATGTGCAGCGGCTGTAATATATTTTTTTCGATGTAATCGTTCCAGCTCATACCCGACACACGTGCAACCACTTCACCAGCGGTAACAAACATCAAGTTGTTATAAGCGTACTTACTACGAAAACTGCTCGCTGGTTTTAAATACTGTAATCCCGCTAAAATTTCATCAACTGATTTATCGGTACTTGGCCAAATCATTAAATCGCCTTGCCCAAGCCCAAGCCCACTGCGATGGCTTAATAAGTCACGAATACGCATTTCGCGTGTTACGTACGAATCGTACAATCTAAACTCTGGTAAATGATCAATTACGCGATCATCCCAGCTTAATTTACCTTCATCAACCAACTTTGCCAGTGCCGCAGTAGTGAATGCTTTTGTGTTTGAAGCAATACCAAATAAAGTGTCTTTGTTTACTTTTTTGTTGGTATCGAGATTAGTTACACCAAAGCCTTTAGCAAATATTACTTTATCGTTTTCAACAATGGCAACTGCCATACCGGGTACGTCAAAACGTGCCATTGACGCTTTAATTACGTCGTCAATTTTGTTGGTATCAACTTGTGCCCAGCTGCTAAACGTAGTGCCTGCTAATAGTGCAATTGCGGCAAGTTTGGTTAATTTCATATCAATCCTATTTTATTATTTTTGATGAACTGCAAATTCAATTGCTGCGCGCTCTTGATTGGTGTCGCTTTTTTGTGCGCGATTTAATATGGCATCACTGTATTCTTTTGGTACGCCCGCTTCAAGTGAACCGCGATGAACGTGTTTTATGTACCAATCATATGGGAGTACATTGCTGTCATGGGTATTAGCTATATAACAATGTGCGGCTACAGTCTCACCCGTTAAAAGCGTTGGGGCTATATCTACACAATCGTAACCTACGCCCTCAATACCATCTAAAATAGCTTTTTCTTCTTCATTGAGCTCATAAATAACGCCGTAAACCAATGCATCTTCTTTATCGCTTGGACAAATACTGCATTTACCTGAGCCATCTTTAAATAGCATATCAAAAGTAAGCTCGTAGCCTTTAAGTATCGCAGTTCCTACACGCTTTACATTGGGCAAGCGCGCTAACAAACGGTTAGATGACATATTAGAACCAAACGAAAAATTATATAGCGGCATTTTTATCTCCTGCGCTTTTTGAATAAGTTAAATAACAACACGTACTGCAAGTGCAATTAAAATAATGCCAATTCCACGGTCAAACCAATAACCGCGTTGTTGGAAAAAGCCCCTTACATTATCTCGAGAAAGCATCATTGAAAGCATTGAAAACCACGCCCAAGTAGCCAATGCCATGTATACGCCGTAGCCGACTTGTATGCTAGTAGGTGTTGTTGGGCTAATCACGAGTGTAAATAACGACATAAAAAATAACGTGGCTTTTGGGTTTAATGCATTGGTGAAAAAGCCGCGCCTAAAAGCCACCCAAACGGGTTCCTCTTGAACGGTTTTGTTTTCAACATCTTTTACAGCCTCGCCTTCATTACTTTCAGGCGGTTTTGCAGCTCTAAGAGCTTGTACGCCTAAGTAAGCTAAATATGCACCAGCAAGGTACTTGAGCGCCATAAATAAACTAGGCGATTGCGTTAAAATAAGCGCAACACCTAAAACGCAATAGGCAACGTGCAGTAAAATAGCAGCGCCAACACCTGCGCTTGTCCACAATGCATTGCGCCTTCCTTGTTGCACACTTTGCTTAAGTACTACGGCAAAGTCAGGCCCTGGGCTTGCTACTGCAAAAAAATGAGCAATAACAATCAGTAAAAATTCATCTAAGTATTCCACGCAGATCCTTGCTAGTTTGGCGAATAAGCTAATAACAGCGGGTTGGCCGAGTTATTTACCAATGCTTTAATTTCTTTTTGTGCTTTTTTAAACTGGCCACGTAAATGCGGCTTTAAATGCTTTTTAGACACTTTATCGTTTTTAAAGTAACTAATTAGGGCATGCATAAATACCGTATGCGTTTCACTTAACTTAGCTTCACGGTTAGCGTATGGGTTATAGCAAGAGCCACACCCGCCTTTAAACTGATACACCGTATTACTCATCATCACACCAAACCCTAAAAAACAAGCAAGTGCATCAGCAGCTTGTGGTAAATACTCCCTACCACCTGGCGGTAGCACCCCAACGTGATGAATAAGTATGGTGGCCAGAGTACCNGTATGGCTTGGCGGCACAATTAGATGGCTGCCTTCGCCACGTATTTCATTGCTAAATTCAAAGTGTGGAAAAACTTGCGGTTGTAATTGCTGCGGTGCAACTAGTTGGATAGGCCATGCGTTCATACCCGCGTAATTAGTAACGCGGTTAAAAACATTACTCGCCATTTCTTCAATGCTCGATACCGAATCAGGGAAAAAAGTGGCCGTTGGCAGTATTATTTGAGTGTGCTTTGTAAAAAACTCAGCATCAAAGTTTTCTACAGCCCAAATAAATGTATCAATAAGCCATTGCTGTTCTTGCTGCTCTAATAATGGCTTTGATTTAAATAAAGCTAACATAGTGTGCTCTTTTAGGTTTTAGTTTAGGTGCTTACGTAGGTGCTAACTTAGTCTTTTTGTGTAAGCGCCCAGTCCCACGCTTGAGTATTGTATAGCGGCACTGTTGATAGCGCATGGTGGTGGCTTCCACTGGACTCTTTAGTTGAGTACGATAAGTACAATAAAGTACGATTTTCAGCATCGTAAATACGACGTACTTTTAGTGATTTAAATAATATACTTTTAGATGATTTAAAGATCACTTCGCCCGATTTGCTACGGTCTATTTTTTGTAGCTGCTGCGCTGTAATTGGCCCCGTTTGACGACACGCTATAGACATATCAGAGGGATCTGAAAAATCTAAATTAGCCTCTATATGACTAATATGACAAGTAACGCCCTCAACAATAGGATCTTGCTGCGAATTCACCACAACATCTTTAGTTGTAAATAACCCAAGGCTTACCGAAGCAACATCGTCAGAGCAAGCACTTAACGTAACAATTGCACCTGCAAGTAAAGCTAAACGTTTAAATTTTTGTGGTAATTTCATACTTATCCTTAATCAATATATAGGTAACTTAGTAGATAAGTTACTAAGCGAAGGTTCACCTGTTTGTTTTTATACTAACATCAAAAATAAATACGACTAAATTAGTTTAAAGTAAAGATTTTAGATAGCTCAGGGTTTAGTGACCCCTCTTGTATTTGATACAATTACCTCTCGCTCATGCAGTAACTCATAATAGGAAACGCCTAAATGCCGCACATTATTATTGAACACTCAGAAGACCTCCCCGTTTTACCTCAAGTACTGGTAGAAAAAATTCATACAACCGCTTTCGAAAGTAACTTGTTTGAATTAGAAACCATAAAAACACGTGCTATTGCTTATCAGCAATATCAACTTGGCGCAGGAAAATCAGGGTTTATACATATCGCGGTACATATTTTGGCAGGACGCTCAATTGAGCAAAAACAAATGTTAAGCGAACTGCTACTTTCATGTTTAAAAACATATTGCAGAGCATCAGACAGTCTAAGCGTAAATATTTACGATATTGAGCATGAGATATACCGTAAAAATTAGTTAACTCTTGTAGCTTTGAGCAATAAAAGTAAACACTAGTAAGTAAAAAGCCCCAATAGGGGCTTTTTTGTCTTCTGACATTAAATGCTGATCACTGTCACTTATAAAGCAAAGCATCTGATCTAACGCTGGAATTTAATAGTGCATTCGCACTATTCCAAATTTAAGAAAGCTTAGCTTAATCTATGGATTAACTTTATTTAGATTACGTTTATTCTTAGGGGTAACTAAAGAATAAAAATTACACAATATTAAATTAATGTAGCTTTAAATAATTTGGATAGATATTTACTTGGGAAATTTGTAAAAAGTGGTGGCCCCTCCCAGACTCGAACTGGGGACCTAACGATTATGAGTCGAAGAAGAAAAGCATTTACCCGTATTGCTACACACCTCAAACCCCTTATATCTCCTGACCTAAAGCTTAAAATCAAAGTGTGGAACATTGCTTTACATTGATGTATATTTATCCAAAACCGATCCGTGAACGATCCGTAGATATTTAAAAGCCCTAAAAGTGCGCCAACACCTTTAGGGCTACCATCAAGAACCATAAGGGGGTTCAAGTGGCTAAAGCAAATAATACCACTAACAAAGTTAACTTTACTGCAGGACGTGTAAAAACATTTAAATGTGAGGAAGGTAAAAAAGAGTCTTTTTTATGGGACGACGAGTGTAAAGGCTTAGCAATACGTGCATTTGCCTCGGGTAAAAAGACCTATGTTTTTCAAGCATGGATTAATGGTAAAACGAGGCGCGCGGTAATTGGCCCAGTTGATGCGTTTGATATTGACCAAGCCAGAGCCAAAGCAAGAGAGTTTCAAACTCAAGCGAAAGACTACATAACTCCAGCCAAAGTTAAACAAGCAAAAGCAGCAAAAGAACTTGCCGAAGAACAAGAGCAATTGCGCGGAACAACGACCTTAAAACAAGTTTGGCTGGAGTATATCGACGCCAATAAAAAAAGGTGGGGTGAAAAGCATTACAAAGACCACCTAAAAGCAATTCAAGAACCTAACCAACCATGGGCAAGAGGTAAGGGCCGCTTAACTAAAGCTGGCTGTTTATATCCACTCATCGAAACAAAGCTAAAAGATTTAACATCGAAAAAAATCGAACGATGGTTACAAAAAGAAAATGAGACTCGCGCAGGTGTTGCCGCTCAAACCTACCGCTTATTGTTTGCCTGTTTAAACTGGTGTAGTGAGCAAGATAAATATTCAGGCTTAATTGATGTAGCAAAGCTAAAAACAAAAGACGTAAAAAAAACAGTCGTTAAACTAAGCGCTCGAACCGATAGCTTGCAAAAAGAACAGTTACCCGCCTTTTTTAAATATGTAAGACAAATACAAAATCCTGTTATTTCAGCGTTTGTGCAAACTCTACTTTTAACGGGTGCGCGAAGAAATGAGCTGGTGGGCCTTAAATGGACTGAATTAGATTTACAATGGAATAGTATGACCATACGCGATAAGGCCACCAGCAGCGGTTCAGACTCAGGTTATAGGGTAATTCCTTTAACGCCTTATGTAGCTAGTTTGCTTATTAACCTACCCCGCAGAAATGAATGGGTTTTCTCGACCCCCTCAGGCGCATCAGGCAAATTAACAGACCCCAGAAAAAGCGTTGAACCCGCACTAATAGCCGCTGGTATTGAGGGTTTAACCCTGCACGGTTTAAGACGCAGCTTTTCAAACCTATCTGAATGGGTAGAGTTACCTACTGGCATAGTTGCTCAAATTATGGGACACAAACCCAGTGCCACAGCAGAAAAGCATTACAAACAAAGGCCGCTCGATTTATTAAGGAAGTGGCACACAACGTTAGAAGCTTGGATATTAGAACAGGCTGGTGTTGCTATGCCTAACATCAGTGAGCAGCGTTTAACGCTTATTAAGGGGGCTTTATGAAAAGCAATATAACAATAGACGATGTAAAAAAAGCCAAACTCAAAGCTAAAGAATATTTAGCATCGAGATCTGAAACTATTAACAACTTGCGTGAAGTCGACACTATGAATGAGCTTGTCAATTATGGCTCACTTTCTCTAAAACTAATAGCTAATGAGGAAACCGGTAAGGTTTTTCATTTAATGAATGATAATACACTTGCTAAATTGCTTATTGCTGCAAAAAAAGACCGCACGGCATGGGATATATTAAAAGCTTACACCTCTAAAAACCCTAGCGACCCTAGGCTTAGCGAGTTTGTATTTATGCTAGCTAGTGAAAAGCCACCTGCAAAAAAGAGAGGTCGCCAGCCTGAGGTGATACGAGACTACTTTTTATTGTGCGCACTATTTTTACTTATTAATGCTGGTTTAAGTGTACCTAGTAACCGTGTTACTCGACAGAAGTTTAATTCAGCTTTTGTGCTCGAAGAAATCCTAAAAGAAATGAATTTTAAACCAATACTAAGCCCTGCAACGATCGTTGATATATATGATCGTCGTTTAGATGTTTATCAGAAAGCGGAAAATGCGGCGCTAGTTTTAAAATAAAATTATTCGGGGGGGAATTAATTAAAAATTAAACGGAATATCCCCCCCAAATAGTTATCATCATAATTCGCTAATACAAACCAACATATGAGTATTAGCATGAATATCCACAATCCAATTAACCATAACTTAACCACTGAACAGTTTGCTTTAGCATTACATGGCAAACCCAGCACTATAAGAACACGCCTATGTAAAACGGGCAGCTTCTACGGCATTAAACCCATCAAACTACCCTCTGGGCGCTTGCTATGGCCTGCTGATGCCGTACAGGCTTTATTAGCTGGTAAGGGGGTTTAACCATGTATAAACACGCCCTATCAGCCAACAATCAGCAAATCATTATCGCTAAATACATTACTAAATACGGCTCTGTGAACCGCTATGAAGCAGACGCCATAGGTGTTTGCCATTTAGCTGCCCGAATAAAGGAATTAAAATACAAAGGTATTATTTTTAACTGGGTAGATGAAAAAGTCTTTGACCCTCATGGCATAGAACACGACCGAGTAAGGCGCTACTCGTTTAAGTATAAGGCTATGAATCAAGAAGAAATAGAAAAGCTAAATAAGTTACTTGGGAAGTCCTAGAACGCATAGCTAAACACTATACGAACTAAGACTAATAACCACAGCTGGTGGGGAAGTTTGGCGACCTAGCCACCAGCTAATTAAGAGTAACTTATTCATGCTTAATATTCATTTTTTTTACTGCCTGTATTTTATTTTTTGCTTTATAAAAGTTTGGCGGTTTTGTCTTTATTCACACTTGGCGGTTTTGTCTTGGCGGTTTTGTCCGTGGGTTATTGCCTTAAGCCCAGCAGTGGCAATATATGCACTGTTATTAGGTAGTGCAATTTCAGACGGTCGTTTATATTATCCCTTTAAGTGTGTGTATTAGTTTATGCAAAAACATAAGCGAAAAAACACCACGGGGAGAAAGTATATTTCTAAATCTGATACTGTTTTACATCGTGGTGAATTAGTGAAAGTTAACGCTAAGGGCTCAGGCTGTTATACATACTTACTCAAGGTGTTATTTGAGCAATTTGATATAGGCCTAGATAAATGGGGTCGTCTAGTATTTATTATGATTGAGTTACATCAATCAGAGCTAACAGAAAACAACACTCGAATGACACAATTCAGAAAGCGCTTAACGACAAGGCTTAATGCACAATATGGTGATCTTGAAATTGGGTTTGCTTGGGTAAGAGAATTAGAGAAGTCTAAAGCACAGCATTATCACCTTGCACTATGGCTTGATGGTGACCGTGTGAAAACATCACACTATGTTTGCAAGCTTGCTAAGCAAGTATGGGAAGAAATGGGAGGGTTCTATTCTAAAAACCGTAGAAGCTATATTTATGTTAATTCACCAGAGGCAAGATTAGATGCTTTACACTGGTTATCCTATTTAGCAAAGGGGCGTGGTAAAGGCTATAAAGACAGTCAAACAAAAGACTATGGTACAAGTAGGCTAAAAACTAAGCTGATATAAAATCTATTAACCGAACAAGGCAAGCATATACGAGCTAAAACTTAGTATAACTTATGGTTTTAGGGAGTTACTTGATACAAGCAACGCTAAAAAACCTGATAAAACCTTACCTTTTGCCATTTTTTTTATACATTTTTAAAGCTATACCATTATTCGAGGCTAACTGAATTATGGTTTTCGAGTAATACATGCAATACGCTAAAGTTATATAGCCCAAAAGCTCATATAGGTTTTGCGAGCATTACGCGCGTGTAATAGTTGTTTTAAATTATAACAAAAGCCTAAAAACCGATCCGCTACCGTTCCGTAGAGATATTTTTTAAATTAAGTTAGTAGATATTTACTTGGAAAGCTTTGAAAAGTGGTGGCCCCTCCCAGACTCGAACTGGGGACCTAACGATTATGAGTCGTGTGCTCTAACCAACTGAGCTAAGGGGCCAACTTTATATAACTGCTAGGCAGTTAATTTTTGAAGCGTTCAGTCACAGAGCGACTAAAGCGGGTTGCAGTATAAAAACTTTTTAGGTGCTTGTCACTACCAAAAACCTTTATTTTAACAATCAACAAGCTAACTGCTTAAATAGTAATCTTTTAAGTGGGCATAAACATAAAATGTAAGATATTTACCGTGCTATTCACTGCATTAAATTATAAACAAAACCTATCCCATATAGTCTTTTATATTTAACCCTCTACTTTTTAAGCAAAGCTAACATATATGTGTAGGCATACAAGGCTGTAAAAAATATGCTTGGGGCTACTGTCAGTGCCAGATTAGGTGTCTGATTAACTACATTCACCATAATCACTAAGCTCGATTGAACAGTAATCGGAATAATAGGCGCAAAAAGTACGCCTGCTATTTTTTTATTACTTAAATACGAGGCGCTAGAGTTAATTGCATTATTAAAACTTTGTCGTATTGCGACGTTTTGTGGTGTTTTAGAATGAAACATACAAATAATTGGAGTTACGAACGCAAGCGTTACATAACTAAACTTATACTTGTTGACGACCTTTTCTAAAATAAAAGTAAAAAACAGCGTTACAAATCCACTATACAAACCTTGTACTAATGCAGCTTGAAGCGTGACCGATTTAGCAATATCTGCCGAACTGTTCGCCCAGTAGGCCCAGCTAAAATAAAAAACGAATGACACAACGCCTGACAGTATAAGTCGAATATTCAATTAGCTACCTCAATATGCGTAAAAGCTTGGTTTAATGATAACACTAGAAGTGATGGTAATATTGTCACTAAATAATAGAGTAATTAATCGCGTATTGTAGATATATAAACAAACTAATGTTAAAGATTTCCTAACTGGCATCAATACAGAATCAGAACACTGCAGTTAGTTAGAAAGCTTAATTGAAGTAAGCAATGGTTTGGCTGAGGGAATTTTGGGAGTGAGTTACAAGAAATAATCACTTAGTTTGAGTAAATTAAAAATTAGATTTTGATAAAAAATATTTAATTTAAAAACTAGGGGCTGTTGATCTTTGTAGTACATATATCAATCAGCCCACATTGGTAGCCACATCATAGTAAATGCTAAAGCGAGCATTGAATGATAATTTCGTTCAAGCTTTTCATACCGCGTGGCTATCCCTCTATATTGCTTAATACGGCCAAATGCATTCTCAACCAAGTGCCGATATTTGTACATGCACCAGTCAATATCTTCATTGCCTACTAAACTGTTGCCCTTACGTGGAATAACGGGTGTAGCGTTATTATCACGAACAAACGCTCTCAGTTTTTCACTGTCGTAGCCTTTATCTGCGACAACCATATTACTTGTTGGGCAATTAGCTACGAGTGACTCTGCATGGACGATATCATGCGTATTTCCACAGGATAATTCATAATAAACAGGCAACCCTCCGCTATCGACTGCAAGATGAATTTTCGTAGAATTTCCACCTCGGCTCTTTCCAATTGATTCATTGTCAGCAGTTCTTGCACCGCAACTATGTTGATGAGCCCTGACAATACTGCCATCAATGAAGACCCAATCCATGTCCGCATCACGAGATAATGCGCGAAACAGTTCATTCAAAATCCCTTTTTTGGACCATAAATTAAACCGTCTGTAGATAG
>NZ_AUTL01000201.1:0-1884 GCF_000498015.1 Pseudoalteromonas sp. TAE79 | reverse complement strand
GCCTTACTTTGTTTGATATGTGTAAAGCAGCCGACCCACTAATGGAAATTAGCGGCATGCGCGTTACTCAAAAAGCAGGGGGCAAAAATGGTAGTTGGCAACGCGATTAATCCAAACGATGCAATATCTAGCGCCCAAAATGTAGAGTTATTGTTTTTTGGGCAACTAAAAGAGCGGTTAAAGTGCAGTAAATTAAGTCTTGAGATTACGCAGCCGCTTACTATTTCAGAGCTTAAATTAAAATTAGTGAGTCAATACCCGCACTGGCAACCGTGGCTGGAAGAGCGTGAGCTACTTGCAGCGCTTAACCAAACTATGTCATCAAGCGACGAAATAGTGAAAGCAGGGGATGAGCTTGCCTTTTTCCCGCCGGTTACAGGTGGCTAATGAGCATACATATTCAAGTACAAACCGATGATTTTAATGTAGGTGACGAGCACAATACGCTTTGTAGTAATAATAAAAGCGATGGCGCTGTTGTCACCTTCACAGGTTTGGTAAGAGAGTTCAGCAGTGGCGATAACGTTATTGCACTTGAGCTTGAACACTACCCTGGTATGACCGAGCAACTCCTTCAATCTATTGCAGAGCAAGCACAAACTCGCTGGCAACTGGCGCGAATATGTATTATTCACCGCGTTGGTTACTTAGCACTTGGCGAGCAAATTGTATTTGTAGGCGTAACGTCCCGCCATCGCCAAGCCGCGTTCGAAGGCGCACAATTTATTATGGATTACTTAAAAAACCACGCCACGTTTTGGAAAAAAGAGCACTTTAAAGACTCATCAAATTGGGTTGAGTTTAAACAAAGTGACAAACAAGCGCTGGATAAGTGGGAAAAGTGATGCAGATATTTCATTACTTGTGCTCTACAGAGGTTATATAGCTCTCAGTTTGCGTGTGAAGTCTGCGTTTTTCGTGTTATAAATCAGCAATATTAGATTGTTAGCTCGACCCAAGTCTGGAAGACATATGCGCACATCAAAAATGTTATATTTTACAATATTATTACTTGTTCTACTTTCAGCTTTTCTTGCTGTATGGGTATATGATTTAAAAGAAGGTAAAGATTTACTGAGCTTTACCATATCAACAGTAAGCTTTTGTATAGCCGTATTAGCTTTATTTATTACTGTTAGAACATATACATCAATTGATAGTGTAAATAATATTAGCAAAATGGAAGGTAACATTTTAGATAATGAAAATTACGTAACCTCACTTCCAGAGTTAATTAACCAGTTTAAGTCCCAAAATGAAAATACACTAGGGGCTGTTGATCTTTGTAGTACATATATCAATCAGCCCACATTGGTAGCCACATCATAGTAAATGCTAAAGCGAGCATTGAATGATAATTTCGTTCAAGCTTTTCATACCGCGTGGCTATCCCTCTATATTGCTTAATACGGCCAAATGCATTCTCAACCAAGTGCCGATATTTGTACATGCACCAGTCAATATCTTCATTGCCTACTAAACTGTTGCCCTTACGTGGAATAACGGGTGTAGCGTTATTATCACGAACAAACGCTCTCAGTTTTTCACTGTCGTAGCCTTTATCTGCGACAACCATATTACTTGTTGGGCAATTAGCTACGAGTGACTCTGCATGGACGATATCATGCGTATTTCCACAGGATAATTCATAATAAACAGGCAACCCTCCGCTATCGACTGCAAGATGAATTTTCGTAGAATTTCCACCTCGGCTCTTTCCAATTGATTCATTGTCAGCAGTTCTTGCACCGCAACTATGTTGATGAGCCCTGACAATACTGCCATCAATGAAGACCCAATCCATGTCCGCATCACGAGATAATGCGCGAAACAGTTCATTCAAAATCCCTTTTTTGGACCATAAATTAAACCGTCTGTAGATAG
>NZ_AUTL01000200.1:0-23223 GCF_000498015.1 Pseudoalteromonas sp. TAE79 | reverse complement strand
AGGGGTTTTGCGCCCATCCCCTCGAAATTAACCTTAGTCTAAATTTTTAAGCTTTTTTCTAACTCTAATTACCGTACTTCGACTAACTCCAACTGCTTCAGCCGTTTTATTAATACTAAATCCAGCTTCAGTAAACGAGGCAATCCTATCATGAGCCTCTAAATCAGGCTGACGACCGTGATAAAGTCCCTTTTGCTGTGCTTTTACAATACCTTCTTTTTGCTTACGTTCACGTTCTCGATATTCTTTATATGCACTGGCCGCTAATATTTCTAACAGCATATTATTAATAGCACTAAGTATTGATCTCATAAAATCATCACTTGGAAAACTGCCAAATGTTAAATGACTGGTTGGTAGATCTAAACTAACAACACTAATTCCTTTTTCATTTATTGAGGCTACAAGAGTTTTCCAATCATCAGGGCTTAGCCTTGTTAAACGATCGATTGATTCAACTAACAAAACATCACCGGACTCTGATTCATCCAATAAACGAATTAGCTCTGGTCTATCTAAAGAATTACCAGATTTATTTTCTATATAAAAAGAAGCAATTCGTTTGCTGAAGCCAGAAACGAATTTTTTTAATGAGCTTTTTGCTCTATTTGCATCTTGCTCAGAAGTTGATGCTCGTAAATATGCTCTTATGAACATTTTTGCCTAATTAGGTCTATTTAGATGGTGTCATATCATATAGGTTTATTTAAGTGGTGTCATTACGTAATTGCCTGTGATATATTAACAGTATCTTTAGGGTGTACTCATGTAGAACTGCATGTAATAACACTAATTTGGACTTTGATAATGAAAAAGGATAAACCATACATTGTTGTGGTTTAATATTGTTGTAACAACGGTAACTTTACTTATTTAATAGAAGAAAAAACAAAATCAATTAGCGATGTTTAAACTGGTATTCATTGATGGTCACTTTAATTAGATATAAAGTAAGTAAACAAAAAGTCAGTAAGGTAATTGATAACGTGTCTAAACGAACCATAAGTATGTTGGCTAAAGAACTGAGTGTAAATGTCGAAACAATTCGCTTTTATGAACGCAAAGGCTTAATTAAACAACCACCAAAGCCTATGCAGGGCTATAGACATTACCCGAAAGAAACGGTAAATAGAATACATTTTATCAAGCGTTCTCAAGAATTAGGTTTTACGCTAAATGAGATTGAAGGGTTACTTGCGTTAAACGATAGTCCATGTAGTAAAGTACAAGAATTAGCTAATAAAAAACTGATCGCAGTACAAAAAAAGATGGCTGACTTGTTGTTGTTAGAACACGCTTTGGAAGAACATTTAGGACAATGCCAAAATAATGATGACGATAGCCACTGCCCAATAATTGATTCGTTGCAACCGAAGTAAATGATTCACTTAACTACCATTTCCCACTAAAACAGCATATCCAATTTTACTTCTGCGCCTTAATTCAAGTTAGCTTATTCCCCGTATCTGTCGTAGCAGATTATCAAAGATAAATTTTTTATAAATCACCCTTGACTCCGTACTTAGGTACATGCAATACACTTGCATTATCACTTAATGAGGTATCTATATGAATCAAAAAGAATCAAACCTTCCAATGATAGGAGGCATCATAGCAGCATTAGGCGCAGGCGTATGCTGTGTAGGTCCTTTGCTCCTGTTATTACTTGGGGTAAGTGGCTCATGGATTGGTAATTTAACTGCATTTGAACCCTATAGGCCATTATTTATCGCATTTGTAGTGTTGTTGTTTGGTTACTCAGGTTGGAAAATTTACCGTCCTGTAGAAGAGTGTGAGCCGGGAACGGCCTGTGCAATTCCTAAGAAACAGCAACAACGAAAAGTCATTTTCTGGCTGAGCGTTATAGTTGCGACAATTTTAGTGACCAGTAATTATTGGATACTTTTGTTTGCTTAATATACAGATCAAGAAATTTATAACATTTTAAAATTTGGAGCTAATTATGAAAAAATTATTATTAACCGCACTGCTTTCACTTTCTAGTTTTGGTGCTTTTGCTGAAGTAAAAACAGTTACACTGGAAGTGCCAACGATGAACTGTGCGACATGTCCAATCACAGTTAAAAAGTCATTAGAAAATGTTGATGGCGTTGAAAATGCGAAAGTTACCTACAAGCCTAAGCTAGCTGTTGTTTCTTTTGATGACACTAAAACCAACATCAATGCATTAATTGCAGCGACTACCAACGCTGGCTACCCTTCAAATTTAAAAAGTGAAAATAAGTAATGTTTAGCCCCTTAGAACTAGTTACGCGTATCGGAGATAAAGCAGGCTCTATAGGTGCACTTGTTTCGGCAATGGGATGCGCCATGTGTTTTCCCGCGATAGCTAGTCTTGGTGCGGCAATTGGGATGGGATTTCTTAGTCAGTGGGAAGGGGTATTTATCAATACGTTGTTACCACTGTTTGCAGTATTAGCGCTGGCAATGAATATCTTAGGCTGGTTTAGCCATCGTCAATGGCACCGTAGTTTTATCGGTTCAATTGGCCCCATTTTGGTTTTACTCTCTTTATACCCTTGGTTCCAGTACGGGTGGAGTTCATACGTTACTTATACGGGGCTAGGACTAATGGTTGCTGTATCAATTTGGGACATGGTTTCTCCTGCGAATAAACGCTGTGATGATGAAACTTGTACCGCTTAACTTTTTAAGAGGAATAAAATATGTCAACGAATAGTTGTTGCTCGTCAAATGACATCCAGCCAGAACAATTACATGTAGCCATTATTGGTAGTGGTTCAGGGGCCTTTGCCAGTGCGATTAAAGCAGCAGAAGGCGGAGCAAGAGTTACTATCATTGAAGGAGCCGATGTAATCGGAGGTTGCTGTGTAAATGTCGGCTGTGTTCCTTCAAAAATATTGATCCGTGCTGCGCAATTAGCGCATCAGCAACGTACTAACCCGTTTGATGGTTTAGAAAATATTCAGCCACAACTTAGCCGCTCCTTATTAGCACATCAGCAAAACGCTCGCGTCGAAGAACTACGCGATGCTAAATATCAACGTATTTTAGAGAGTAATCCCGCGCTATCTTTACTTAAAGGTTATGCACGTTTTAAAAATCAAAATACCTTGCTAGTTCACAAGTCTGATGGTAGTGAAGAAGAGCTGGTTGCAGATCGCATTTTAATTGCAACAGGCTCTACACCAAGCATTCCGCCAATTAAGGGTTTAGTTGATACACCTTATTGGACATCAACAGAAGCCTTATTTGCAGAAGAGTTACCGAGTAGTCTAGTTGTCATCGGCTCCTCCGTTGTTGCTCTGGAAATTGCGCAAGCTTATGCCCGTTTAGGTAGCCGTGTGACAATTCTAGCCAGACATACCCTTTTATATGCTGAAGATCCGTTATTAGGTGAAAAACTGGCAGAGTGCTTTGAAAAAGAAGGTATTAGGGTACTTAATAATACGCAAGCAAGTCATGTTTCTTATGATAGCAATGGTTTTTCATTGGAAACTAACGAAGGAACATTAATCGCTGAAAAATTGCTTATCTCTACGGGTCGCCATGCAAATACTGGAAAGCTTGGTTTAGAAAATGTTGGTGTTGAAACAGATAAAAGTGGTGCCATTGGTGTTAATAGTATGATGGAAACATCAACAGCTAACATTTATGCCGCTGGAGATTGCTCCAATATGCCACAATTTGTTTATGTTGCTGCTGCTGCCGGAAGTAGGGCTGGAATTAATATGACAGGTGGAAATGCGCAACTCGACTTATCTACCATGCCTGCTGTTATATTCACCGACCCACAAGTTGCTACGGTAGGTCTAACCGAAGTACAAGCTTCAGCGGTAGGAATAAATACGATAAGTCGTGTACTTGATATGGAAAACGTACCAAGAGCTTTAGCAAATTTTGAAACGGATGGTTTTATCAAGTTGGTAGCTGAAGAATCCACGGGAAAACTGATAGGCGCACAAATTTTAGCCCATGAAGGCGGAGAACTGATTCAAAGTGCGGCTCTTGCTATTCATAATAAAATGACAGTCGAAGAATTGGCAGGTCAACTATTTCCGTATTTGACGATGGTTGAAGGATTGAAGTTATGCGCTCAAACCTTTAGCAAAGACGTTAAAGAGCTATCTTGCTGCGCAGGGTAATCATTTAACGGTAATGTACTTACAGAAATGTTAATGGAGTGCCAATTGATTGAATGTAATCAAGATATCTTAAGGCATTCCATTAACAACACAAATTGGAAGCATGCTAAATCATGATTAAATCTAAGGTTGAAAACATTCCTGTTGGTGAAGTCAGTTTTTTGACAGAGATACCTGACATCAATAAGTTCATTAGTAGTGATGATGATGCGTTGGATTTTCCTTTGAGTATTTCTCAACTGGCACTAGCTGCACAAACATCTGTCCATACGGTAAGAAATTATGTTCTTGAGAACTTAGTACACTGCGAAGAAAAAACTAAGTCAGGCCATTCACTTTACGGCTTATGTGCATTAAAGAGATTAAAGTTCATTCGAGCAGCAAGGGCGGCAGGTCTTCTTGTAGTTGATATCAAGCCATTACTAATGGCAATAGATGCAGGAGAAAGAAAAGTTCCTGAAGACATCCAAAAGCTGCTACTTACTAAAATCGAGCATAGAAAAGTATTTTTAAATCTAGTAACAAACCAAATTGAAGAGTTTTGCAATTAGAACAATTATAGAACAGTTCATGGCTCGACTAAAAACTTGTTAGCTTATCTGTTTTCTATCAATGTTAGCTTGTATATATCAAGCATATAGAATATCAACACCTCCAATTTTTAATGGCACTTTGATGCGCAGTACCTTTTGAATTAGAAATACAAACAGATGGCATTCTTTAACTTATTGATTTTACATCACTAAGTAAACCAGCTAAGTCGATTTCTTTGCGGTCTTTATTAAAGGCATATTCCCCATTTAGATTAATGTGTTGCCAAGCAACAGGTGAAAGCCGAGAAATAACATCAACCACATCTTGCCTACCGTTCCTCTCTTGGATTTGTAAAAATGCCGATAGTAACGCGGAATTATAATAAATAATGCAATTTGAAATGAGTCGAGCACAATCGTTCCATTGTGATACTTGGTAATCATTCCCCCCTCGAAATTTATTGCCATTAACTGAAGTAATAGCACGTTTTAACTGATGGTATGCTTCACCTCTGTTCAAGGCTTGCTGGACGTAATGACGCAACGTTGAATTATCAACATACTCCAAAACATAAATAGATTTAATTAAACGGTCGTACTCATGCAATGCTGACAATCTTCGGCTCTTGCCGTTACTCAACTTTCTAATGATTGTGCTTTGAGTGGTGGTTTTACGACTCAATGAACAAACAATATGCTGAATATTGTCCCATTCTTCAGCAATTAGCTTATGATTAATATCTTTCTTTAATTGAATACGGCCTCCGTTCTCTTCAGTCACTTCAAATAGCTCAAAAAACACCTTTTTCATTTTCGCGTATCGAGGGGCGAATGTGTAACCAAAGAAATCTAATATAGCGAAGTTAACATTATTGGTACCATGCGTATCGGTCGATAAGGTATTAGGCTGTATATCTGAAGAGTTGTTATAGAGTAAGTCAAAAGCAAAGTGACCTTCATATTCGTTAGCGCCAATGACTTGCGTACTCACCGGAACATGATTAGAAACCAATGTTAATGCTGAAACACCTTTACCTTTGGAGAAGTACTTAGACGAATACCGAGCCTTAAACGTATTTATGCGACACTCAAATTTTTGACCATCAATGCTTGAAAACAACTGATTATCGTCCACATGGTAATAGGCAAATATTGGCAACGTGGCTATAGCATTAGAAACCTGATCATTAGACGTTTTGAGTGTTTCATATCTGACATAACTATCATCTACACTGCGTAATTTACCCATTGAACGGTCAGAGATATTCGCCATTTTATATAGGCCGTAATTGGTGCCGTTTGCCAATATACAGGCGATCAGATCTTCTTTATTTACTGGTGATTTTTCTTTAGTTGCTGATATGTGTGTAAATGAATTTAAGTAACCTGTCTTTTGATCAACAAACAACATGAGTTCAACGATACCCATGTGTTGAATTTGATTGTAGAGCGGGTTTTCAATTGTTTGTTGCCAACGGCTGTTAGGAATTGACCACTTGAGTTCGGCTTTGCCAGGAATAAACTCAACATACTTATTATCACCACTAAAGATATGCTCGCTTGCTTCCTTCAGCTTAACTTCTAATTGTTGGCTCTTATCTGCGAGTGTTTGGTTAATCGGTGTTGCCAGCTTATCAAGGCCAGTGTTTTCAATGATTGTCTCTTTTTGCTGCCATTCTTTAGGTTGTATAAGATCTGACGTTAAACTACGGTTATTAACGCTTTCTTTCACCGTTAAGCTATTACTGTGAAATAATTGTTCGGCTTTACGATAAAGGAAATACTCAAATCGATTAGCAATTAATTTGGTATTTTCTCCCTCTAAATACTCTCGGTCATGTTTAGGTACCACATCGATGTTAATGGTTTGGATAGCCTTTAATTCACTAAGTTCAGAATGTGCCATAACATACTGCTCATGGAGTTCATCCTTTAAATGAATGAACTCAATATCGATAGACATAAATAATGAGCGGATAAGTTTTTTAATTTTACTGGATTGTTTATCAATAAATTGCCATTCGTACTGACGGCCATCAAAGTCGTTATTATCTAAGTGATCACTTAACAGTTTAATACTGTCAGCAGGGATCAATTCAAAGGCTTTTTTACGTACATCACCAAAGCTTAAATCATCGTCCATATCGGTATCGATGAAGTACTTTAATAAACTACCAGCGGATTTTAATTTGGTTCTTACAATGGCTACATCTTCAACAATACGCTGCTTTGCATAGCCTTTAGCTGATTCGGTTAACTTCCTTACCAAGTAAATAAATGCAGCAACAAGATTGTCGTTAGTCTCTCGGTACCTGAAGAACAAGTAACAAACGAGATATAAAATAGTTTGGCTATCTGCGTGTCTTCTAAGCTTATAAACGGACTTGTGCTTTACCAGTGAAGCATAGTATTCAAGATTTTTAGGTGATAGCTCCAGTTCAGCAATCAGTGACTTAATTTCTGGATAAAGCGAGCGTATAATTTTATGCGTCTTCAGCTCTTGGGTGATTTGGCTCGTTGAAAAGTCCTTAGCCATTTTCTTTAACTTGGCTAAGTCAGTAAAGGTATTATTTGACTCAAGTAATTTAAGTAATGTTTTTCTGGTACCTGAAGACAAACTATCAAGCAGCACCATTTCAATTCGGTTACGCTCATTTGATAATACCGTAGAAATAGTGTCTTGCAGCGTTGTATAACCAGCTAGCGCTATTCTGTTTTGACCAAAATAAGCAATACATTCATCAAAAACATACCTTGGTTCAAGGTTGATTTTTACAACATCGTTAAGCCTTTTTAATAGCGGCTCTTTATCTAACTTGCTTTGGTATGCTGTAAACCCTGTATATTTTAATAACTTATTAATCAGCTTAGTTTTTGTTGTTGGTGATAAATCCTCAAGAGACATATCTTTATCGCTGAAATACTTGGATCTTACATAATCTAAATCATTACTGACTTGAGTAAATGAGAAATTAAATACTATTGGCCGTGACCTAAAGTAACCAAGCAGTAAGATAAAATACACTCTGGTTTCAATACGTCTTAATTCGTTGACGAGCCTTTGAGTTTCACTATCTAACGAAAAATAATCATCACGATCTTTACGGTTAAAATTGGGTAAGGCATAGAGTTCGTTGATTTCTGATTCGCTGAGAATTTGTATACGCTTGGTGTTTGATGAAGAAATAGTGGTAAGCCTTTCTTGTTATTTTTAATCAGCATACCTTAATCAATGAGGTTAATGTTTACCAGTCAACTGCTTAACATTACCATAAAGCCGATTTAAGCGACTAAAGTGGTAAACTTTTCATAAGATAGTTTACCACTGTGTATTATTACTTAAGAATACTAATGCCGATTTCGAGGGGATGGGCTAAATAATACAAACTGTGTTATTCAAGGGGTGAAGTCCAATGGTACGAAAAGTTACTCTAAGCGTGAAAATTCAAGCTAAGGTTAATTTCGAGGGGATGGGCGCAAAACCCCTAAAAGCGATGCAAAAATTCAATGGCAGTATGGTAGCTGACAATGTGATGGCTCTGATAACTCAGCTTTCAAAATACAAGGCTGAGCTTGAAGGTAAACTCTATCATGAAATTGGTCGATTTGAAAAATCGACTGGGATTTGCGCAGAATGCGGCCAACATCATGTTTTGACATTGAACGACAGATATTTCACATGTACGGCTTGTGAAACTAACCAAAACCGGGACTTGTCAGCGGCTAAAAGCATAGCAAAAACAGGTGAATTAGATTTGATTGCGGCTGGGATCGTCGCAAGGGTAGCCCCCACATCTCAGCAGAAAGCAGCTAATAAAATGAAAGTCTTCGAGCTATCGAAGTTTGCTGTTGGATCTGAGAAAAAAGAAGCAGCCTAGCATTCATAAGCTAGACTGTAGAAGCCCATTGATCGACACGGAGTGGCGTCGATGGGTAGTTCACTGTTATGCTCTTGTGGTGGCTTTCGCCACCACTTTATTAGTTTTCAAGTTCCACCATATCTTTCGCTGCAATGTCACCAGACACTAGCTTTACAGTTGCGAAATGATCATTCACAATTTTAGTAATTTGTACCGTTCCTACCTTTTCGATAGTGTAGGGATCTTCACCTTCACTCAATACTATTCTTTCATGGAATCTAATAACACTGTATTTTTGCCCAACCTCTGCGCCATGCTTAGCACCAATACAGATTAGAGTTCGATTATCAGAACTTTCTACTACCTGACCTCTCACCATGTATTTATGATAAAAAGTGGTATTGGAACAACCCACTAAATATAAACCGAATGTAAGCAATAAAAGAGCTTTTATATAGGGTGTTTTCATCACTGTTACCTCATTTGACTAACTAATTATCTATACACTTTTTTATGAATTCATTTGTTTTTCCGGCCAGCCCCCGAAGGTGCTTGATGACAACTCCAAGGCTTATGAACAGAGTTATCTTTGATGTTCTGATCAACAAATTTATAGTAACTTTCTTTAGTATGTGTCCACCAATCATTATGAACATCTGCGCCATACTTACGGATTACCTCCTCAATCCCATCAAGGCTTACGTTTGCGGCATCATAGGCAAGGTGTATTTCACCTTCTTTGATGTTGTAACTAACTTCATCTATACCAAAAAGCTGATCTATTTCTTTTACTAACTCGTCACAGCTTTCTTCTGTGACATTGCTAAGCTTTAGATTTCGAACAACTAAATTTTGCTCTCTAACGCCAACTCTATGATTTAAATCGCTCATAATTTTTCTCCTAATGTTTGTGTGAATGCTGTTGATTGCTATCTTTCATTTCTTCCATTTTGCGGTTCATCTGCGGCATCATGTTCCCCATCATTTCTAAATGATGTTCAGCCATCTTGATTTGTTGATGCATTGGCATTTCTTCCATGTTTTTATGCATGGATTGCATCATCTTCATCATTGAACGGTGATGTTCAACCATCATCTGCTGTTGCTTTTCAGGATCTTTTTCAGTTTTAATGACATGGACTTCCTTTTTCATTTCCATCATCTTTTTGTGCATTTCTCCCATGTTCTCATGTGGTATTGCCATGCCTTGATGCATATCAGCTTTGTTCGCACCTTCATGTTTATGCTCATTGTTTTGGGCAAATGAGCTAGTGGTTATCAGTAGTGAACTAATAAATAAAATTGATTTAGTTAACGTTTTCATGATTTTTACCTTCTACACTTTTATTAAAATTTGGGATCCAACTCGGTGTCGATTCCATATACCTGTGGTACTCCGAACCAAACTCAGCAATCGCTTGTGCTTCTTCGCGTTTCCCTAGCTCGACGTAAACAACGACTAAGATCGGAAACATCGCAAGTGTTGGGGTTGTCGGCCACTGCAATAAAAAGCCGAACATGATTAGAATGAAAGCTACATACTGTGGGTGGCGACACCTTGCATACCATCCAGTTGTAGCCAATTGATGATGTTTTTGCGCGTGATGCAATACATTCCATGCTGAAGACAACATAAAGAAACCTGCAACAATAAACACCATACTCACTATATGAAATGGGTCCCAATGGGCATCACCTTGAAATCCAAAGAAAGTATGTAATAAATGCCCATTTTCATGCGCAAAGAAATTTACTTCTGGATAGGTCTCCGTCAGCCACCCCGACAGAAAATAGATAGTTAAAGGAAAGCCATACATTTCAGTAAATAGGGCAACAATAAAGGCAGAGAACGCGCTTAGACTTCTCCAATCAGTTGATGTTTTTGGTTTGACAAAACTAAAGGCAAAAAAGATAAAAATTGCTGAGTTCAGTATCACCATTGACCATAAGCCATAATCATATGTTTCATTCATCACTGCTCTCCTTTTTATGTGATTCCTTACGTGCCTTTTCTAACCCTTGTATGTAGCCATCGTGATAGGCTGCATTTTTATCCGTGAGTTCTTAAGAGCTCTCTTCCTTTTTTTCATCAGGCGCATGTGAATGATCGTGACCATGTTTACCATGACTGCCATGCATAAATACGTGCATCAAGGGGCATAGCAATAAAATCAAGTAGGGAAGAAATTGCAGCATATGTTGACCATGCTCAAGCACTAAGAAGTAGGTCACTGCGGCAATAAGTGCCAGTGCAGCCCAGCCTGTAGGTGTTGACCAAAAATTAGTGTGTTGATTTTTCATATTGCCCTCCTAAACGACTTTTAAGACACCGCGATACATTTGCATCTGACAGTGAAACTCATGCTCTCCCGGTGATAAGTTCAATAGGGTAATTTGAGTAATTTCATTTAATTTAAGCTGTTCGCTTATATCCAATGAAGGAATAAGCATTGTTTCAGCGCAGGGGGATTGATCTTTGCGCATAAACTTCAGAGTGACAGGTTGGCTAGCAGACACCTGAATTGAGGATGGGGAATACACACCATCCCTCACTTCAATGAGTACTTCATTACCTTGAACGATTGTTTTATTGGGTTTATATAGCCAAAACCACCAAACAATCAGCGCGATTAACATTAAGCCTAATAAGTTAATAACCATCATTGTGATTCTCCTTAATGCTCTTTTGCTTTAAAAAAGCGAAGTCGATTTGCATTTGACACTACAGTCAATGACGAAAACGCCATTGCAGCACCTGCAATTACAGGGCTAAGCAGAATGCCAAAGAAGGGATATAGAACCCCCGCAGCAAAAGGAATCCCGGCTACGTTATAGACAAACGCGCCAAACAAGTTTTGTTTGATATTTCGTAAAGTAGCTTTGCTTACCGCTATGGCATCAGCAAGGCCATGAAGTGAACCACGCATTAGGGTAATGTCAGCACTTTCGATAGCTACATCAGTCCCTGTGCCTATGGCGAAGCCAACATCGGCTAACGCTAGCGCAGGAGCATCGTTGATGCCATCTCCTGTCATACCAACAATTTCGCCGCCTTCTTGTAGCTCTTTCACCTTGTTGGCTTTATCTTCTGGCAGCACTTCAGCAAGAAACTCACTAATACCCACTTTTTTAGCTACGGCGGCAGCGGTTTCCTTGTTATCACCCGTTAACATGATGACGCGTATACCATTAGCCTGAAGCCGTTTGATAGCAGAGATTGAGTCTGACTTGATAGGATCTGCAACAGCAATGATTGCTGCAAGTTCACCATCTACAGCAAAGTACATAGGTGTTTTGGCTTCTTTGGCTAAAGACTGTGCTTGTTCAACAAAGCCTGTGAGGTCTATGCCTTTTAACTTCATTAGTTTATCGTTTCCGAAAAGCAGGGCTTTGTTGTTGCAGCTTGCTTCTACACCAAAACCCGTAATGGCGTTAAAGGCTTCAATTTTTAGTAACTCAATATCCTGATCTAACGCACTTTCAACAATCGCTTGCGCTAAAGGATGCTCTGAGCCGCTTTCTAAACTTGCTGCAAGCTGTAGTACGTCTTTTTCGTCAGTAGCTTTTGCTAAAATAATATCGGTTACCTTAGGTGCCCCTTCAGTAATAGTGCCCGTTTTATCTAAAATCATGGCAGTGATTTTAGAGGCGGTTTGCAGTGCCTCACCGTTGCGAATAAGCACTCCGGCTTCTGCTGCTTTTCCTACTCCCACCATGACAGACATGGGTGTTGCCAAGCCTAAAGCACACGGGCAGGCAATAATAAGCACAGTAGTTGCTGAAACGATGGCAAAAGCAATGGCTGGCTCAGGTCCAAAGTTAAGCCATGCTAGCGCACTTAACACAGAGGTAATCATCACGACAGGTACGAAAAAAGCTGAAATAACATCGGCCAAACGGCCAATCGGCGGTTTTGAATTTTGTGCTCGTTTCACCATATTGATGATCTGTGCAAGCGCCGTGTCTTTACCAACGCGTGTGGCTCTAAATAAAATCATGCCTGATTTGTTCAAAGTACCTGCGACAACCTCATCTTCTTCAGCTTTTTCAGCAGGCATAGGTTCGCCTGTCAGCATGGACTCATCAATAGAGGTGTGTCCTTCCAATACCACGCCATCGACGGGAATTTTTTCACCCGGTTTTACCTTCACAATATCGTTAAATAAAACCTGCTCAATACCTATCTGAACTTCTTTGTTGTCACGAACCACGGTTGCTGTTTTGGCTTGCAAGCCGATAAGACGTTTAATGGCCTCAGAGGTTTTACCTCTGGCTTTGATTTCTAATGCTAAACCTAAATCAATTAAGCCAATGATCATGGCGGTAGCTTCAAAATAAACATGCCGTGCCATCAATGGAACAGCGTCAGGTGCAAACACGACAACCATCGAATACAACCAAGCCGTGCCTGTTCCTAAAGCAATTAGGGTGTCCATATTGGCTGAATGATTTTTGAAGCTCTTCCATGCTCCTACATAGAAATGCTTGCCTGAAAAATACATAACACCAAAAGTTAAAATGCCTACAACCAACCAAGAAATTCGTTCAAGGTTTGTTTCAACCGTCATTTCTCCAACTACAATGCTGTAGATCATCAAAGGAACGCCGAGTGAAAGGGCAATAAACGTATCGCGCATTAGCTTCTTATAATATGCCCAATCAGCCGCCTCTTTCTCATCAAGCGCATCTGTTGCTGAGCTATCATCAATTGGCTTCGCGTTATACCCCACTGACTCAACAGCTTTGATCAATTCTTTTGTTTTAGCTGTCCCATAAACTGTTACTGTCCTATCAGCAAAATTCATTTCCGCACTGACGACTCCAAGAGTTGCCTTCAACGCCCCTTCAATTTTGCCTACACAGCTAGCACACCCAGCACCTTCAATGATAAGCTGTTGGTTATGTGATACTTTCTCCAACGTATTCTCCTTACTTTTACACGAAGAGGATTGAGCTTTTGCCTGACAGCAACAGCCTGATTCAGTTTTTATATTTGTGTTAGTAGCCACCCTTTTTCCTCCTATGCTTTTTTAATTTGCTCAAAGTTTTCGATGAGATGACAAACCATGTTTGCAGTCGGTGCTTTGTCTTCCATTTCTTCCCATCGAGAAAGCGCAGAAGACATTTTTCCTCGAAGTGCCAACATTGCTTGAAACTGCTTTTCTGTTTCTTCAAGCCGCTCTTTGATCAGGCTTCTGACTAATGGGCACGCACTTTTACCATCTTCAGATTCATTAATAATTTCCTTGATATCTGCAACAGAAAAACCAAGGTTTCTGGCACTTAAAATGAATTTAAGTCTCGATACTTCTTTATTCGAGTATGACTTGTAGCCGTTCACTGACTTAGCAGGTTTTAACAATCCCAATCGCGAGTAATAGCGCACCGTATCAGCAGTCGTTCCAAGGCTTTTTGCCAGCTCTGCAACTTTCATGTTCACTCCTTAGTTCTTAACCTAAGTTTGTAATCTCACCTACAGCTTAGGCCTGTGTCTAAGACACAGGTCAAGTGATTATTCGTGATTAATAATGCAAAAGCTAAAAACTAATTTTTGGTAAAAAGAGGAATCTCGGCCAAAATCGACAGTATTAATTACTGTAAATGGCAATAACTTGAGCATTTTCATAATGCCTTTCCAAATATCGTACTAATCGTTCAAAACAATTGATTATTTAAATCAATGAATAAGTCATTCTATTTTTGATGGGAGTGGCGAAAAAAAGACGCACTGATCCTGTGATTAGCCAATAATTGGTGGACGATAAAGTAAGAGATGGATACCAGGTTTTGGTAGAGGTGTACGCTGTAGAAGTAGCTCAGAGTAAATATTGCAAATACCTTCCTCTTGCGCTTGCACAAGATAGGCATTTAAATGAAAGCTTGTACAAAAACCGCCTTCACAACAAACACAATCACCAGCTTTACATTTTTCACAGTCTTCATCACCATGACGGTTTTTAGAATCTTGCGAATTTTCAGTGTGATAGTGACTATTGTCAATCATTGATTGATGATGCATATTTTTGCTTGGTTGTATAATATGCGTGTCGGATGAGCCATTATGATGCTCTTCACAATTCATTGGTTTAGCAATAGCAAAGCCATGCTGCGTAAGCAACACAGTTATTATTACTATTTTAAACCACCTGAAAAGTCCAAACATTATCATTCCTTCTTTAGCACCTACAATATTAGCCACTTTATAAAAATAATTTTATGATCTTGATCAACCTTTGAACTAAAACCTAAACTTTTTACTTTTTTAAACAGCTTAAACTTCACAAGTATAAAAGGGGTGTCTAATTTATACTCATGAGATTGAAGCCAAGCATGAGCACCATTAAAAGAAATAAAAACCCTACGCTCATAACTAGGTATTGAGTAATGGGTCATTTTTCCAATTGTTCAGCTTTAAGCGCAGTACTTTGCAACAATCGGTTCTATCCCGGGCACATCCAATTCCCGTTCATCAAAAGTGATAAAATGGCCTATTGTACGTCTTTCAATGGCGATGTTTTTTGCCTTTACTCTTTAACCTTAACCATTCGCCAACTTTACTTCTTAGCTGATATTCCACCTTGATAGGTATACACCAGACTGGCACCGACTGAAAACAAGAAGTAGCTTACTATTACTGCTCTTAGCTCTTTCCAGAAAAAGCCGTTAGGTATGTCTGTTCTAATATAACCAAAATAGTTTAAATCCCAGACAAAATGAAAAGCTACCATCAATATAATTGCGGTAGCTCTCATTAAATCAATGTAGTTATTTCTTCGTATTAAAACCAAAATCTTAAACCGGCAACAAACTCAGTATCGTTGCTGCTCTGCTCGTTTAGCTTGGCGTAATCTGCTGTGCTACCAAATTTATTAGTCCACTCTACACCTACATAAGGTGCAAATTGGCGAGTAAATTCATAACGAACCCTAACGCCAATAGCAGTACTAGATAGCCCACTGCCTAGCTCATTTTGTTCATCGTCTTTACCATAAAATGTTATTTCAGCACGAGGCTGTATAATGAGCCTTTGTGTTAAAAGCAGCTCATATTCAGCTTCTGCTGTAAATGCTGTATTGCCGCTCTCACCTACATACGCTGTCATATCAAGCTCAAACCAATAAGGTGCTAAGCCTTGAATACCAAACGCTAACCATTGACGGTTTTTGCCTTCTTTATAATAATCGTAGCGAATACCGACTTGCGTATCCCAATAAGCCGAAATTGCATGACCCCATAAAATATCAGTTTGATTTTCTTCAAGCTTGCCATAACTAACATCGCCCTCGGTTTTTATCACTAATCGATTAAAGGTGGTGCCGTACCAAGCTTGTAAATCGAAAACAGCAGCATCGGCTTGTTCGTTATACTCAAGGCGATCACCTAAAATAGCGTAAAACTTATACTCATCTGCAAGGGTTAAGCGCTCGCCATCTGCTAAAGCATATGGCCCTTGCGTTAAGGTTGTGCCATTAGCATAAGCGTGTGGATCGCGAGCATTTTTAGGGGCATCGCCGCCTTGCGGCTGCATTTTATCGCCNCCCGCCATATCGCCAGACATGTCGCCCATTTCAGTTTGAGCAAACACATTCAGGCTCAATAACGGTGCGCTAATTAATAGTGCACTAGTAAGTACTGTTGATAAGGTTAAATTTCTCATGATACAACCACCTCTCTAAACATACCTGCATCCATATGAAACAGTAAATGACAATGCCAAGCCCAACGACCAACATCATGTGGCGTAGTTAAAAAGCTAATTCTTTGGGCGGGCTGTACCATTATGGTATGGCGGCGAACTAACACATCGCCTTGATCGTTCTCCAAGTCGCTCCACATACCATGTAAATGCATAGGGTGTGTCATCATGGTATCGTTTTGTAAAATAACTCGTACCCGCTGATTATGCTTCATATGCACAGGGGTACTTTTACCAAACTCTAAGCCATCAAAAGACCAGCTGTAGCGTTCCATGTTGCCGGTTAAATGCAGCTCAATTTCGGCTTCGGGTGCTTGGTGGTCAACTATGCCATCAAGAGAGCGTAAATCTGCAAGTGTTAAAACTCGACGGCCGTTATTGCGCAGCCCAATACCAGGATCGTCTAAGTTTGTGCGTGGCGTATCAACGCGCATATCAATTGAGGCGCCATATTCTGTTTTAGCGTGGCGAACTTTCTGACTTGGAACAGCCAGTGGGTTTTTACCCATATTATGCTTACTATGGTCCATTGCCATTGCACCGTGGTCCATTGTGCTATGATCCATTGCCATTGCACCGTGGTCCATTGTGCTATGATCCATTGCCCCCTGATCCATACTGGTTTTGTCCATGCTAGCGTGGCCCATAGCGCTGTGATCCATTCCAGGCATAGCAGAGTGATCCATATTGCCCATCATATCCCGCATTGCTAACCACTCAACTGGGTCAAGTGCAGGCACTGGCGCATCAATATTAGCAGCGACAGACAAAGTCCCTTTGGCATAACCTGAGCGGTCCATGCTTTGTGCAAAAATTGTGTATGCGTCATTTTTAGGCTCAACAACCACATCGTAGGTTTCACCTGGACCAAAGCGAAACTCATCTACGGTAACGGGTTCAACATTTTGTCCATCTGCTTGTACCACAGTTAATTTTAACTCTGGGATACGTACATCAAAAAAGGTGTTACTTGAGCCATTAATAAATCTTAAACGTACTTTTTCACCCGCTTTAAACAGCCCACGCCAATTAGCCATTGGCGCAGTACCATTCATTAAATAGGTCATTGCCGAAGCCGATAAATCAGCTAAATCGGTTGGACTCATTCGCATCTGGTTCCACATTTCACGTCGTTGAAGTGCATTAGCAACGCCGCTTGTTGCTATGTCATCAAAAAACTCAGGTACAGTGGGCTGATTAAAGTTAAACACATCCCCCTGAATTTTTAATTTACGGAATAACTCCATAGGATCATCATCAGTCCAATCAGAGAGTTGAATAATATGTTCATTATCTGCGCTGATAACATCTTGCTCACGAGGCTCAATAATTAACGCCCCATACATACCGGTCATTTCTTGAAAGCCACTGTGTGAGTGATACCAATAAGTACCGCTTTGTTGTAACTTAAATTTATAAACAAACGTTTCGCCAGGCATAATGCCTTTAAAGCTAATGCCCGGTACACCATCCATTTGATACGGTAAAATAATTCCGTGCCAGTGAATAGAGCTAGGTACCGCTAAATTGTTGGTAACGCGAATGGTCACATCGTCACCTTCTTTAAGGCGTAATGTTGGCGCGGGAATAGAGCCATTAATGGTGGTTGCCATACGCACTACACCTGTGAAGTTTACGGGTGACTCATCTATCACTAAATCTATTACTTCTCCACTTAGTTCGGGCGCAGTACCTGTTGAAGTTCCAGCAATCAAAGATGAAGCTGCATGAAGAACACTTGGAAAAGCAGCTAATACACCGCCAGCAATTACACCTTGTACAAAGCGTCTACGTGGCGTAGAAACTTGATGTAATGGATTTTTAATTCTCATTTTGTACTCCGTTATTTAACCAATAAATTAATGTGACCAATGAATGTGCTTAATCTTCCATTCACCATTTTGTTTTTCCAGCACTATCGTTTCCATGCCTTGATAATCGCGTTCAACACCTTTATGAGTACCTGTAGTTTGACTACGCGACGCAGAGATAGCGGTATTTCCAAGTATCGTCACTTGATGTTCAAGTGTGTCGCTCTTCATCGCTGCTAAATACTTCATATCCGACAACATATGATGATGAGCATATTCATCAGCGCTCCTTTCAACGCGGCCTCCCTCGAAAATGGTGACATCATCCGCTAACTGCGCTCTAGCCTGTTTTTGATTGCCAGTTTCAAGTGCTTGATGAAATGCCAAAACAACTTTTGCGGCAGGGGTATCTATACCTTTAAACAAACCTTTGTCTTTGTTCTTATCACCATGAGCGTTTGCTGCGAAACTAAACGTCATTAATAAAACAAGTAATATATTTATTGTTTTCATTTTCATTCTCTCTTTTAGGTTTTAATTTGCAGGGCCAACAACACTAGTAAGCCCAGCCGTTACAGATAAAATGGCAAAAGCTACTACCATTTCTATCGAGATAGATTTAGATAAAGCCTCTCTGCCTTGACTATTTTTAAGTTGTGGAACGAGTATTAGTTTATGTTTAGCAGCAAGTGCCAAAATAGACACTACAAGGGCCAATTTAAACAACAGTGTTTGTCCGTAACTTGAGCTTATTAGTGCATCAAGACTTCCGATCAATTGAATCACGAGCCAGAGGCCTGCTACCAACAATAGGCTCACTGTAAAACTTGCTTGTTTGCCAAAGCTTTCCATCAGCAAATGAAGTTCTGCATAACTTAGCTGATGGCAAGCCTGTTTTAGTGGCAATAACGCCCCAAACCACCATGCCATAACGAGCACATGCAAAATAAGCAAGCCTTTTTCAATTGTGCCTAACTCAGAAATATGACCCAGTAACGTGAATGAGTATGCAAGGATTAATAAACTCAACATTAAAGCGCTTTGTTTTAAGTACGAGTTCACAGCGAGTTTGAACCTTAAAGCTAAAGCGATTATTGCGGTAACTAGCCCAAGCGCTCGAAGCAAAGCTCCAGTGCCGACAGAGGAGTCCCACATAATAGCCAATATATCAGCGTCTATCGCCCCCTGAATTCCCTCTTCTGCCATTGCACCAGTACTGGCAAAGAACCAAGTAATATTAGCGATCAAAGCCATAACTATATAAGTTCTTGTCCACGTTAAATTCGCTATTACAGTATTAGTATGAGATTCATTATTCTCAAATATTTGCCTGAAAAATGTATAACCAGCAATACAGGCAAAGCCGACGTAAAATACAATTTTTGACAGTACAATGACTGTATTCCAGATATACATTTCCATATCAATCACACCGCCTATTTTAGTGAACCATAAAGCCGAAGCTATGTTTCATTTTATGACCATCGTTACCTAAGAAGGTTACATCCACAGCATAGTTTGCAGGAGCTAATTTAGGTAGTTTCCATGTAAATTTGCTAGTAGCGACTTTAGAAGGCTCGAATCCAAATTTAAATTCTTCGCCTTGTTTATTGGCCAATGAAACTTTTACAACACGTACCTCTTTGGTGAACGCCAAAGTTAACTCTTCTGGAGGATTCATTAGCATTGCATTATCAGCAGGCACACTTTTTTCAAGATGCACATGCGCAAATACCGCACTACTAAAAACGACACTGATTACGGTTAAAAATTTAATTAGTTTTTTCATATTTACCTCTATTTTAGTTTATTGAAATTGCTATTTATGGTTTCTTAACTTCGCTAAGCATTACTTTTTAGCTCCGCCTTAGAAAGCTCCTTGTTAAAGGCGTTTAATTCTGGCTTTTTAACGATTGAGTAAATTACTGGGAGCACAATAAGAGTGAGTAGCACAGCACTTGTCATTCCGCCTACCATAGGTGCAGCAATACGACTCATAATCTCCGAACCTGTTCCTGTACCATATAAAATGGGCATCAAGCCGATAATGATTGTTGCAACTGTCATCATTACTGGGCGAACTCGTAAGCCTGCACCGTGCAATAATGCATCTTGATATGCATCATCAGAGATAGGTTCAGCTCGCTCTTCAGCTTTTTCCTTAAGCTCAGCAAGTGCCTGATTGAGATAGACCAACATTATCACACCAATCTCAACCGCTACCCCAACTAGAGCAATAAAGCCCACGCCAACAGCCACAGAGAAGTTAAACCCTTCCAGATACATCAACCATATGCCACCAATCATCGCCATCGGCAAGGTAACGATAATGATAGCCACCTCACTAAACGCTCTGAAGTTTAAGTAAAGTAGAATAACAATAATGGCGAGTGTTAAAGGCACTACATAGGTGAGCTTTTCTTTCGCCCTTTCCATATATTCGTATTGCCCAGCCCAAGTAATTGAATAACCTGCTGGTAGTTTTAGATTATTAGCCAAGTGTATTTTTGCACTTTCAACATAAGTACCTACGTCAACACCGTCTATATCGATAAACGACCAGCCATTTAAACGAGCATTTTCACTCTTAATCCCCGGCGGACCGTTCTCAACTCGAATATCTGCGACATCACCTAGTGCAATGCGTTGACCACTTGGTGTTACAACAGGTAATCGTGATAGCTGCTCAGGAGAGTCTCGATAGTCTTGCGGATAGCGTAAGTTAACAGGGTAACGCTCTTGACCTTCTACCGTTTGGGTAACGTTCATACCACCAATAGCTGTAGAAACCACTTGTTGAACATCTTCGATGTTTAACCCAAAGCGACTTGCCTTATCGCGTGAAATATCAACGTTGATATATCGTCCACCTGCAACTCGCTCTGAGTAAACTGATGCTGTGCCTGTAACTTCGGGTAAAATTTGCTCTATTTGTTGGCCGATTTCCTGAATCACATCAAGCTCTGGTCCGGCGACTTTAATACCCACAGGCGTTTTTATGCCTGTTGCTAACATGTCGATTCGGGTCTGGATTGGCATAACCCAAGCATTCGTTAAGCCCGGAAACTTAATCAATTTATCAAACTCAGCTTTTAACGATTCAGTAGTCACACCCTCTCGCCACTGCTCTTGTGGCTTCAATTGAATAAAGGTTTCAATCATGGTTAAAGGTGCAGGATCGGTTGCAGTTTCAGCTCTTCCTACTTTACCAAACACTGTTTCAACTTCTGGCACAGTGCGAATAAGCTTGTCTGTTTGCTGCAATAACTCCCTTGCTTTACCAATTGAAATACCGGGATAGGTAGTAGGCATATACATGAGATCGCCTTCATCCAATGGCGGAATGAATTCACTACCAATTTTATCTACAGGCCAAAAACCAATTAAAAACGTCACGAATAGAATCCTTATTTATTCTTCTTTAGGAGGAGTATATCAACTAAAAAAATCTACACACAAAAAGACTTACCCTAAGGTACTCGTGGATAAACCTTAAAATAAAGATATACACCTTGTGGGGAAGCCTAAATAAAGACTAAATTTAGTCTTTTATTATTCTCATGCTATAATTTAAGTAAGCAGTTGAATACTTCGTGCTTAATTTGGAACAAATAAAAAGGTGAATACCATGAGAGTTGAGACTATCAGCTACCTAAAGAAAAATGCGGCTACTTTAACACTTGATGAGCCTATGATTATAACTCAGAACGGAATCCCATCGTTTGTTATTGAGTCATTTGCAGAGAAGAAAAGAAGAGATGAAGCGGTCGCTTTATTGAAGCTTTTATCATTCTCTGTAGAAGATTCAAAAAACAACAGAGTTATGTCTAGTGCTTCATTCAAGAAACGATTAGCCAATCGTAAACTTGAAGCGGAGAAAATAAATAATGACGCAAAAATTTGAGATTGAATACACCGAATCATTTTATAAGACAACGGAAAACCTAATCAATCATCTATCATACTACTCAACTGAAATAGAAGTTATTAGTAAAATAGAGAAAATAATAGATGACTTTGAGGAAAGAATAAAACGAGCACCGGAATCTTGCCAAATATCACCGCCTCTAATGCAAGAGCTTGGAATTAAAACATGGAGAGAGTACAACAAAGGCGGCATTCGAATACTATACCGCGTCATAAAAGATGAAAGTAAAGTAGTGGCTGATGTATTTTTATCACAAAAACAAGATATAGAAAGGGCCCTGACAGACTACTGTCTGATGCATATTTAAGAACTTTTTTATTTTCTTGCGCCCTAACAGGCGCGCGAAAAAGGATGTCGGCTGATCCTCTAAACGATGTATTGCTCCCCAGAAGTGCTATTGGCCTTTATGTTCTACAATATTTTTTGTAAAACAGCTCTAATATTTCTCTTGTTTCATGGTCTTCTCGTTGAAGTGGTTTTGTTATTTTGGCATACATTTGAATCAAAAGACGATTGAATATAATGGTGGCGTGGTGTCCTGTCATTTTCAAACAATTCAACCCCTGCATGAAAACATATTGCATCATTTTCTCCTGGAGAATTACTTACAAGTGATTCTACTATTTTTTTATATTCATTTTGCCTAAACGCTAGGGGCTGTTGATCTTTGTAGTACATATATCAATCAGCCCACATTGGTAGCCACATCATAGTAAATGCTAAAGCGAGCATTGAATGATAATTTCGTTCAAGCTTTTCATACCGCGTGGCTATCCCTCTATATTGCTTAATACGGCCAAATGCATTCTCAACCAAGTGCCGATATTTGTACATGCACCAGTCAATATCTTCATTGCCTACTAAACTGTTGCCCTTACGTGGAATAACGGGTGTAGCGTTATTATCACGAACAAACGCTCTCAGTTTTTCACTGTCGTAGCCTTTATCTGCGACAACCATATTACTTGTTGGGCAATTAGCTACGAGTGACTCTGCATGGACGATATCATGCGTATTTCCACAGGATAATTCATAATAAACAGGCAACCCTCCGCTATCGACTGCAAGATGAATTTTCGTAGAATTTCCACCTCGGCTCTTTCCAATTGATTCATTGTCAGCAGTTCTTGCACCGCAACTATGTTGATGAGCCCTGACAATACTGCCATCAATGAAGACCCAATCCATGTCCGCATCACGAGATAATGCGCGAAACAGTTCATTCAAAATCCCTTTTTTGGACCATAAATTAAACCGTCTGTAGATAG
>NZ_AUTL01000199.1:0-3571 GCF_000498015.1 Pseudoalteromonas sp. TAE79 | reverse complement strand
AACGTAGCATTAATGCCAAACAGGCGCTGCCCAAAGGGTTCTTCCTAGGGGCTATTTACTCTTTGTTGCTCGGTTTTTACTTAGCCCACTAGGTTACAAACCTCGCGCCGCGATTAAATAGCCCCTAGTTTGAACAAATTTCAATCCGCAAAGATCAACAGACCCTAGAGCTTTTGCTGTTTTATTCATCATTTTAGTTAAAATACTTTTTTTCAGCGTACAACTGTAAGCCTTTGTGTTTCAACAGTTTACGTTCAGGTAAAGAAAATAAATTGATAAAACTGTTAATTAATTGAATAGAGTAATTGATCTAAACGATTTTTTATGACGTAATGTAGGTATTATTTAGCTGGTCGGATGAGTTCAATCATGAGTTTACGTACAAAACTAAAAAAAGTATTACCAAGTATTTCTATCACAGAACAAGAAGCGCTAGACGCGGGTGATGTATGGCTTGAAGGTTCTATCTACCAAGGTAAGCCTGATTTCAGTGCACTTCGCGACGTACCTGCTGCTAAATTAAGCGCAGACGAGCAAGCATTCTTAGACGGTCCAGTAAAAGAGTTATTGGGCATGATTGACGATTCAGTGATTCAAAACGGCATTCATTTACCAAATGACATCTTAGAATTTTTGAAAAAAGAGCGTTTTTTCTCGCTTATCATTCCTAAGTCGTTTGGTGGTTTAGAGTTTAGCCCTTATGCAAACTCTACTATTGTTGGCACAATTGCGACTAAAAGCTCAGCAGTAGCGGTAACCGTCATGGTTCCTAACTCGTTAGGCCCGGGTGAGTTATTACTTCACTTTGGTACGCAAGAACAACAAGCGCATTACTTACCACGCCTAGCAAATGGTACAGACATTCCATGTTTTGCATTAACAAGCCCAGAAGCGGGTTCTGATGCAGGTGGCATTCCAGACATTGGTACAGTAACTAAAGGCATGTACAACGGTGAAGAAGTACTTGGCCTTGAGATAACATGGGACAAACGCTACATAACGCTTGCACCTATTGCTACTGTACTTGGTTTAGCCTTTAAAGTAATGGACCCTGATGGTTTATTAGGTGGCAAAGAAAGCTTAGGTATTACCTGTGCACTTATTCCAAAAGAGCACCCAGGTGTAGAGCTTGGTAATCGTCACGACCCAATGGGTATTCGTTTTTACAACGGTACTACACGTGGTAACAAAGTATTTGTACCAATGGACTTTGTTATTGGTGGACAGAAAAACATCGGCCGTGGTTGGCAAATGCTGGTTAGCTGTTTAGGTGCTGGCCGTGGTATTTCATTACCTGCGCTAGGTGTTAGTACAGCACAAGTTGCATTTAAATCAGCATCTGAATACGCAGCAGTGCGTGAACAGTTTGGTTTAGCCATTGGCCAGTTTGAAGGTATTCAAGAAAAACTAGCTGACATTGCAGGTAAAACATACTTGCAAGAAGCAATGCGGGTACTTACAACTGAAGGTTTAGGCATGGGCTTAAAACCATCAGTAGTAACTGCAATCGCTAAATACCACATGACAGAGCTTGGTCGCGACGTGCTTGATTCAGCAATGGACATTCAAGCGGGTAAAGCGATTCAAAACGGTCCACAAAATACATTAGCAAGTGGTTATGTTGCTCAGCCGATTGCCATTACGGTAGAAGGCGCGAACATTCTTACTCGTAACCTAATGATATTTGGCCAAGGTGTTATGCGTTGTCATCCATATTTACAATCTATGGTTGAGTCAATTCACAGCGAAGACAAAGGTGCAGATAAAGAATTTAACGGTATTTTACGTAAAACAATTAGTTACAGCACAGCAAACAGTTTACGTGCTTTCCGCTTAGGTGTTTTACCATTTACAGCAAGTGCTAATTCTGAATTACCAGAAGTACGTGACTACGAAAAAGCAGTACATAAATTATCTGCAAAACTTGCAGTGTACGCAGACTTTTCGTTACTTGTACTTGGCGGTAAGTTAAAACAAGCAGAAATGCTATCGGCACGTTTAGGCGATGTAATGAGCTTCTTATATGCAGCTATGGCATCAATTAAATACTACGAGCAAAAAGTATCAAGTAGTGACCGTGAGCAAGCAGCTCCGTATTTCCATTACGCGACTCGTTTTGCACTACAAAGTGCTGAAGAAGCATTGCATAAGTTTTTAGATAACTTCCCTGCAAGTGGTACACGTAAGTTTATTCGTTTCATTACAATGAACTACTCAACTAAAATGCCAAAAATTAGCGATGATTTAATCCGCGAACTAGCTAAGCAAGCTCAGCTAGATACCGCATTTAAAGCGCAAATTACGCATTTAGTTAAACCAGTAGTAGGCGATGGTCATCATATTAATGAGCAAGCTTACAAAGCTAAAATGGCATCACTTGGCGAGCTGGCTAAAGTTAAAAAAGCACTGCGTGCTAAAGTAATTAAACCAGGTATACGCTTTAACATCACGCTTGATAACGCACTAGCGGCAAACGTAATCACGCAAGCTGAACACGTTCAGTTAATTGATTACAACATCAAACGTGAAAAAGCGATTCGTGTAGATGAGTTCGATTTTGATATGAACCTACTAGACGATAACGCACAGCCGATTAACCCGCTTAAAAGCGTAGTTAATCAGTAAGTTAAAGTAATTAAATTCAATGATGCAAAGCGCCCGCAGTATCGGCGCTTTTATTTTTGATTAAAAAATTAGTGTGGAGCCCCGCTTGTGTAAAAACAAGCGGGGCTTTTTTATGTGTTTTAAATATCAGTTTTCAATAATATTTATTCAACTTTTGAGATTATTCTTGATATCAACTACGGTGGCTTTTCCTGATTTATGGTTGAATAAGATCTGGAGGAAAATCAATTGTCGAAGACAATAATATAACGAGATATTTTTCTCGTTATCCACAAAGCTGTCTTACCTCAAAGTAGCCCATTAATAAAGTTAGTTGATATAAAATTAACTAGGGGCTGTTGATCTTTGTAGTACATATATCAATCAGCCCACATTGGTAGCCACATCATAGTAAATGCTAAAGCGAGCATTGAATGATAATTTCGTTCAAGCTTTTCATACCGCGTGGCTATCCCTCTATATTGCTTAATACGGCCAAATGCATTCTCAACCAAGTGCCGATATTTGTACATGCACCAGTCAATATCTTCATTGCCTACTAAACTGTTGCCCTTACGTGGAATAACGGGTGTAGCGTTATTATCACGAACAAACGCTCTCAGTTTTTCACTGTCGTAGCCTTTATCTGCGACAACCATATTACTTGTTGGGCAATTAGCTACGAGTGACTCTGCATGGACGATATCATGCGTATTTCCACAGGATAATTCATAATAAACAGGCAACCCTCCGCTATCGACTGCAAGATGAATTTTCGTAGAATTTCCACCTCGGCTCTTTCCAATTGATTCATTGTCAGCAGTTCTTGCACCGCAACTATGTTGATGAGCCCTGACAATACTGCCATCAATGAAGACCCAATCCATGTCCGCATCACGAGATAATGCGCGAAACAGTTCATTCAAAATCCCTTTTTTGGACCATAAATTAAACCGTCTGTAGATAG
>NZ_AUTL01000198.1:0-3763 GCF_000498015.1 Pseudoalteromonas sp. TAE79 | reverse complement strand
CATAGGTGATGTCAGCTACCCAAAGTTGATTTGGCTGCTCAGCAGTAAATTGACGATTAACTAAATCAAGTGGCTTATCTTGTTGCTCGTCAGGTATCGTTGTCTTATGTGCTTTACCCCGACGAACACCTTGAATTCCCATAACTCGCATCAATCGTTCGACTGTACAGCGGGCGACTTGATGGTCGTCAAGCTGTAGCTGCTTCCATATTTTTCTTGCACCATAAACTGACATATTATCCTCCCACACTTCGCGAATGAGTATTATCAGCTCAGCATCACGCTTTTTGCGGTTAGACAGTCGCTCAGGCTCTCTTTGTATCTGTTTATGAGAATAATACGTTGATGGTGCAATCGGCAATTCCTTGCAAATTGACTCGACACCGTAATGCTCTCTGCAAGCATCAATAAAATCCACTATTACTTCTGTTTGCGGTCGAGCTCCGCTTGGGCGAAAAAAGCGGCAGCTTGCCTCAGGATATCATTCGTTCGCTTGAGCTCTTTATTCTCGCGCTCTAAGATGGCAAGGCGTTCTTCAGTTGATGGCGTATTAGAAGAGGGTTTAGACGGTTGAGCTTGAGATTTCTTGACCCATGCTCTAAGTGTTTCTGGGGTACATCCCAGTTTATCTGAAATCGATACTAGCGCAGCCCAAAGAGAAGGGTATTCATGCTGTTGTGTGGTAACAAGCCTAATTGCACGTTCACGAAATTCTGATGTATAGCGATTTGATTTTTTCATAGTTCCAGTTTCTCAAGTTATTGAGTCTCTGGCAAACACGGGGCGATTCAACCTATTGTGTTTTCTAGAGATGTTTTTGGATCTAACGGCATTTTTACAGCCCAGCCATTAATAGACTTTGATGCATAAGAATTAACAGGAGCAGCAACTAAGTTGTCTTTAATTAACCCATCACTTACTTCTATTGTGTGATCACCCGATTGGGAGGGCTTTTGCAGTCGCTTTGTCTCTGTAGCACTAATAACTTCCCAATCCGCTGAAAACCTTATGAATTTTTCACTTTCATTAGTGCTAACAATTAACTCATAATAAAGCTCAGATGGCTCAGCACTTTCATTACTCTCCTCGAATGAATACAGCCTAGCTTTTATTTTTTTGTTTTGTGATTTGAACTCAACACTTCTTAACTTTAAATCTCTGCCATACGTTAGATTAGTTGGCTTTAAAGAGATGTTAGGTGAAGCTATTCCCTCAAATTTCAAATTCATGTTTAGCATTTCAACACCCGAATAAGAAACTTTTCGACTTAAATCTCCGAATGTGTCTTTAAGTCCATCTTCACTTTCAGCATCAATTCGTTTATCTGAATTAGCATTCTGTATAATATCTTCCAGCGTGCTTCTTTGTAAGATGTTTAACTCAAACGATTCCATATTCTTAGTTTGAGAGTATTTATTATTCATAGGCTCTACATCTAGAGCTTGAGTCTGAAAGCTAGCTCCAAATAGTAAAATCAAAGGGAGAAATATTTTTTTCATATGATATGTCCTTATAGTTAATTTTATTTCCTAAACCACCATATTCTCACATGATTAATATGCAAACCTATTTTAGGTACTAAACATACTTTTTTGTCTAGAAATAAATACAAAAATGTAAAAATCTACTAAAATGCACACTAAAATGCATAAGTCTTAGTTTCATCTTTCAGATTCGATTAACAGGGCTCAATTAAATCTGACAGTCAAAGATTGGCACATGCCAGATCTTAACTTAGATTCAAATTAAGCTTCGATCTGTTCTGAGAGGTCTAACGCATCATCAACTTCTATTACTAAGTACCTGACAGTTCTTTCTAGTTTTCTATGGCCAAGTAGAAGCTGAAAGGCTTTTTAGTTTTTTATAAATTAGTGATGTTTTGGTACGTCTCATTGAATGAGTACCATATTGGGTCTTATCTACATGTTTGAGCTTCTTGTAAAGCTAGATAGCTTCTATTTCATGAAAATCGATTCCAGTAAGGTTATTCTCTTTTATTAAAGAGTAAAAACTATTTTCTGCATCTGTAGTTATGTAACTCAATCCCGTTTCTTTTGTGCGAAATAAAGCTGTATTTTCTACTTTTGACTTATCTATTACTAAGCGCTTGAACGGCTTTATCATTTTTATTTCACCACGTTTATTATAATTGTGCTCAGTAAGGTCGTGGTTTAGAGCATCTTCAAAACCAACTAGGTTTAGCGCATACCAAGTTTCACCTTGCAAATCACATTTAAGATATTCAACATTGTGTCCTAAATTAGGTTCCATTATTGCTTTAACTTCTTTTGATAAAACATAAGAAGTAGCTCCTAGTCCTGCAATATCTGGTATTTGAAGCCCAGCGTTTACATCATGCTCATCAATGAGCCAGTTAACTCCAAGAGTGCGCCAGTTATCTGTCATTGAATGGCCATCAAAAAGTAAAATTTGGCCTTCTGTTAATTGCATCGTTTGCTCGAAACCTGTTTCATTGAGGTAAAGGTATAAATCAGGGTTTATATTAAAACCATATACTTTATTAAAACTTTTCATATTATTAAACCTGAGTTCCACTTAGTTTTGTATGGATTGGGAATTCACCATCTTCAAGGCCATCTGAAATTTGACGTAATGCTTCAATTATCCCTCTGTGTCCTAATCCCTTGTTGATTGACTGGTCAAGAAGAAACTCTACATTCAAATAATATTTTTTCGTATGGATGGTTGCGTGTGCATAAGCGTCAGGCATTGACTCCAGAGGAACGTGAGCTTTATGTAATGGTAAATATACGCCATTAGCTTCATGATCAATGTCAATACCAAATGCCGCTAACCGCATACGAGAACGTGCTGCTCGCATGGCATTCCAAGAGACAATATGATGTGCGGCTGTATTTTTAGGAAGCTTTCCTCTACCAACTTTAGCCATATTTTCAGCTAACTTCTTGGAGTGGCTTTTCATGTGTTGCAATTGTAATATTTTATGTTTACTTTATAGACTCTAAAACAATCAAATAAGGACGTTAATGTGAATAAAATCAAACTCCCACTCTCATGTTTATCACTTTTAATCTCATCTCAAGTATTAGCCGTTGAACACGACTTAGATAATGCAGGTGAAGTAAATAAATTTGTAACAACAGATGTATTTCCTCAAAAAGCATTAGGGGCTGTTGATCTTTGTAGTACATATATCAATCAGCCCACATTGGTAGCCACATCATAGTAAATGCTAAAGCGAGCATTGAATGATAATTTCGTTCAAGCTTTTCATACCGCGTGGCTATCCCTCTATATTGCTTAATACGGCCAAATGCATTCTCAACCAAGTGCCGATATTTGTACATGCACCAGTCAATATCTTCATTGCCTACTAAACTGTTGCCCTTACGTGGAATAACGGGTGTAGCGTTATTATCACGAACAAACGCTCTCAGTTTTTCACTGTCGTAGCCTTTATCTGCGACAACCATATTACTTGTTGGGCAATTAGCTACGAGTGACTCTGCATGGACGATATCATGCGTATTTCCACAGGATAATTCATAATAAACAGGCAACCCTCCGCTATCGACTGCAAGATGAATTTTCGTAGAATTTCCACCTCGGCTCTTTCCAATTGATTCATTGTCAGCAGTTCTTGCACCGCAACTATGTTGATGAGCCCTGACAATACTGCCATCAATGAAGACCCAATCCATGTCCGCATCACGAGATAATGCGCGAAACAGTTCATTCAAAATCCCTTTTTTGGACCATAAATTAAACCGTCTGTAGATAG
>NZ_AUTL01000197.1:0-28230 GCF_000498015.1 Pseudoalteromonas sp. TAE79 | reverse complement strand
CTAAGGGATCCCCAAAAATAATTATTAAATTTCAATCACATCACTCACATCCATATTTTTCCAATCGAGTTGCACTACCACCTGTACGAAATAGGCTAGCCCTTCCAAGTAATCTCGCCGCCGCAGCTTAATGGACTGTTTTTTGAAGTATCGCAACCCAACAAATGCCCATGACACTACTCGCCTGTTTTTGCTTGAGTTAGCTTGAAAAGCCCCTGTCTTTCCTGCTTTGTCTATCACAGCACCCAGCATCATTGAGAACCAATGAGCCAATGTTGCGAGCAGTAAAAGTATGTCTAATCGATAGAGTTTGTTCGTTCTGTGCAGATCTGAGCCTAAGCCGAACCTAACACTTTTTTGGTCTCGAAACCCTGCCTCTATCTGCATTCTCATTCCATATAGCTTGAGCACCTTTTCGAGAAAGTGGTGTCTTTTTGGAAGAGAAGAAACGAGTAGCCAAGGCTCCTTATAACCGCGTTTTTTATCTCTTTTTAATAACTTATGTCCCTTGCCAACCAACACTGCATGAGTTTGATATTTTGCACTTTTGGTCAGCTCGGTCGCGCCAAGATACTGGCTCTTACGCTGATTGTTCTTGAATAGTGACTGGCATGGAATAAACTCATCGCTGTCCTGCGTTTTCAAATGTGCCGTACCACGAACCCGACTAATATAATGCCAGCCATTGTTCCGCACGGCTTTGAGCCAGGGGACTTTAAAGCCCGCATCCGTCACAATCACGGGGCGGCAATCACTCGGCAAGATCAGTTTGAGCATCTTTAAAAACCGTTTTTGCACTTTTGGGCAATGATATTGAAAGCTGAATGCACTTTCCTGATACAGGGTTAAAGAGCGACCTTCACTGACAATGCTGGCACGCAGAATACAGTATTTGGTTTGTGTATCAGCATGGCTCCAATCGACCAAAATGACGGGATGCTTTTCAGTGACCACAAAACGGGTTAAGCGAACATAAACCGATATCGATTCACGCAAAAGCTCATTGTTACTGAGTAGTCGGTCAATACGTTTAATATCATGTTTTTCAGTTGTTTTTGAATCCAAATTGCGGCCGATAGACGTCAAGGTGCATTGCTGACAGTGCAAAAGAGATTTAACGGCAGCGACTAGAGTATTAAATCTGGCTTTATGAATAGAGTTAGGGGTGACAGCGCGGAGCATATTGTGCAAAATAGTAGACGCATTCATGGTGTTTAGTTCTGTTGTTTTTAAGCGATTCATAAGATCACAAAACACCATGAATGTTCCCTCACTACCCACATTTTTTAATACTGTTAGTTCATTGATATGTAAAGGCTAATTCTGGGGATACTTTAGGGTGCAATGGCAAACAGGGCAAGACACTAACAACGATGGTTACCCAGATAACTACAGCAATATAATAAATAACACCATTGCCAAGCACTTTATTACAGAGCAACCACTTGTAGAGGCATTACTTAAAGCGCCTACGCCAGGCGTTCAAGGTACGCTTGAAGCGATGAGCACTGTTGCCTTTAGTGACACAGGCAGTTTGAGTGAATCTATATCGCAGTATAATTACGACCAAGTTGGCATCATTGATTTAACAGCAGGTCTGCAAGATGCCGATTACTTTGGCGCGGGAGATGTAAAAGGTGAATTATATAATATTGGTCGTTTTGCACCTTCGCAGTTTCAGGTAGTGGGGGTTCAAGCTGCCGCACAATGCACGCAATACGGCAGTAATTTAACTTACCTTGATCAACCTTTTGAACTTGGCTTTACAGTACAAGCGCTAAATCAAAATGGTGAGCTAATGGCTAATTATAAAGAGGGCTTTGATAAGTCCAGTGTAGAGGTTAATGCCGAAAATAATGAAGTAGCTAACTATGTACCCGCAACTAATTTTGCTAGCAGATTAGTAAACCTAGGAAATAATAACTGGGGAGATATAAGTGACGGCCAGTGGCAAATGAGCCAACTTAACACGACACTTCAAAGATTAGGTGTAGGGCAAGCAGATGGACCGTTTGCTATGGTGAGTTTAATGGCAACGCTTTCTAACATAGAAGGAGCAACGCTCATTGATGCAAATGATAAACCTAATACACAAGCAGCATGCTCGGGTGGCTGTAATAGCGTAAGACTAAATACATTACCAATAGAGTTTAAATTTGGACGCTTAGTCCTTGGTAATAACGCAGGCTCCGATCTCGACCCTTTACTTATTCCTATGCAGGCTCAGTATTACAACGGCAGTGGATTTGTAAATAACGCAGAAGATAACTGTAGTGTATTTGATCATACCCAAATCACTCAAATATCACCTAACAGCCCGCAGTTAGCCTATGAATATGGAACGGGTGTATCTGGCCAGTTAGAGGCGGGAGTGTATCCGGCAAACAATGGTATTTATGCACAGCCAAATGGTTTGGGTGAATTTACCTTAGAATATAATACTTATGATTGGTTAAAGTGGGATTGGCAGGGGGATGAAACACAGCTTGATCCTCGTACTATTTTACAATTTGGACGCTTTCGAGGAAATGATCGGGTTATTTACTGGCGTGAAACACGCGAATAGTTGTAAACTAAGATAATAATTGAACAAAGCTTGTGTTTTGTGCTGCAAGTACATAGCATAAGGCTTTAATTATAAAAAATAATAACGACCAAATAATTGCCGCTTTTTGGGACTGGAATATATGCGAATTACTCCTTTATCTCTGTTAATTTCAGCTAGTTTGTTAGCTAGTAGTGCATTTGCACAAGACACAGCTACAGTAACTGGAATTGAGTCAGAGATTAGTGTTAAACAGACAGAATACGATAACTCGACAAGAATACTTGAAAAACATCTTAAAGAAGAAAGTCAGTTACAAAATCAACTAGAGCTACTTCGTTCTCGTTCTACAGAGCTAGATAAAGAAAAAAACCAAGCGCTCGATGCGATGAACGAAATGTACCGTCGTTTAATTGACGATCCCACTATTAATATTAGTGCGGCTCAATCACGCTATCAAAAAGCGGTGATTGATCATAAGCAAAATAAAGATGATATTTCTATGCAGTTGGCGGCAATTGCATCCCACCGTAAAGATATAGAGCAAATTCGTGTTGCTAAGCATACGCTTTTAAATACTTTAGAAAGTTTAAAAGAGCAGTTAACTACAGCCAGAGTAGAGCGTTTACGTAACGAGTTTACACGTGAAGGCACGCTTGAAGTTAACCATACGATTAACTGTAAGCGAACAGAAACGCTAGCGGCGTGTGAGCAACGCGGTCAGCAAATGGGGCTACAAAAAGCAACTAAACGCTTTGTAGATCAAATATTTGCAAACTTAACAGAAGAGCGCATTGTTGAGCCAAAACGTAATTTGGCGGGCGCTCAAGTACAAATATTAAGTAGCCATGTAGTTAACAGTGCATTTAGCGGCCAAGGTAACTACAACGTTAACTTAAGCGTAACCATGCGCGGCGAAGTAAACAGTAGCCGTTTATGTAGCTTATTAAGCATTGATAACCGTTATTGTTCTGAGTACGGCACGCCACTTACTGCTGCTTATCAACCAGCGTATAACAATACATTTACTGATAGTCAGTTAACATTCAGTAATAGCGCGGATAATAGTAACACGGTGTCGGTTTCTCGTTTAGAAAAGCAGCCAGTACGTGATTATTCAGTTAAACCTGCATCGGTGAAAAAAGATTACCCTTCTATCCTTAATAAGAAGAAGGATCAATCAATAGAGCTGACATTACGATCAAACGTATACGACGATGAAGTGTTTATCGATGGTGTAAGCTTTGGCTCAACACGCTTGATCACACGTTTACCGCCGGGTATTCACAACATTGAAATACGTAAACTTGGCTATAAGCCTTATCAAGTTCGTGTTGATTTGAATAAAGCACAAACAATTAATGCAAATTTGGTAAAAAAGCCTAAGTCGATTGCTGCACCGACCTATACTCGAGAGCAACCAGAAGTAACAACACGCCAGGTTAGTGAAAACGTTAATGTATTAAATGCAAACGTTGAAACGCCGGTTGTCGTTATTCCTGCAGGCAAATTTAAAATGGGCGATATCAATGGCAATGGTTTAGCTAATGAACGTCCAGTAATTGAAAAAGTAATAGCAAATTCTTTCGCTATGCAAAGTAAAGAAGTAACCGTAGGTGCCTACGAAAAATTTGTAGCAAATACAGGTTATAAAACTCAAGCGGAAAAAAATAAAGGGTGTGCGTATTATTTAAATGGCGAACCAGTATGGGAAGCAAATTTAAATTGGCGTAATCCTGGTTTTGAGCAAGGCAGTGACTTTCCTGCTGTATGTTTAACTTATAACGATGCAAAAGCTTACGCTGAGTGGTTATCGGGTCAAACAGGGCAGCAATTTCGTTTACCTAACGAAGTTGAGTGGGAATACGCAGCACGTGCAGGAACTGAAACAGAATACCCTTGGGGTAACGAAATTGGTAAAAACCTAGCTAACTGTGGTTGGTGTGGTAGTGAATGGTCAAACAGACGTGCATCACCAGTAGGTTCTTTTTCTCCAAATGCATTTGGATTATACGATACCGTAGGCAATGTATGGGAATGGACCGATAAAGAATCAGGTGAGTCAGATGTAGCAGTAAGAGGCGGAGCGTGGAACTTTGCACCAAGCCTTGCTCGTGCATCTACGCGTTTAATTTTAGCGCCTGATTTTAGATCTAACTACATTGGTTTTCGCTTAGTTCGCGAACGATAAACTCAATTAAGGAAGCTTTGCTTCCTTTTTTCACAAATTCACAAAGGCGCTGCGCTTTATATTGCTCATATAGTTGAGCATGTTAAAGTGAGGCAGCTAATATAAGAACGTATTTCAAAGGTCATCCAGCCTCATGTTTAAAAAACTCCGTGGTATTTTTTCTAACGATCTATCGATCGACTTGGGTACAGCCAATACCCTAATTTATGTAAAAGAAGAAGGTATTGTATTAAACGAACCTTCTGTTGTTGCTATTCGCCAAGAACGCGCTGGTGGACCTAAAAGTGTTGCATCTGTAGGTACAGAAGCAAAACAAATGCTAGGCCGTACACCGGGAAATATTAAAGCAATCCGTCCAATGAAAGACGGTGTAATTGCTGATTTTTATGTAACTGAAAAAATGTTACAACACTTCATTAAGCAAGTGCATAACAATAACTTTATGCGCCCAAGTCCGCGTGTACTAATTTGTGTACCGTGTGGTGCTACTCAAGTAGAAAAACGTGCAATACGTGAATCTGCAATGGGTGCTGGTGCTCGTGAAGTTTACTTAATTGAAGAACCAATGGCAGCAGCTATTGGCGCAGGTTTACCAGTATCAGAAGCAACAGGTTCTATGGTTGTTGATATTGGTGGTGGTACAACTGAAGTGGCTATTATTTCACTTAACGGTGTTGTTTACTCATCATCTGTTCGTATTGGTGGCGATAAGTTTGACGAAGCTATTATTAATTATGTACGTCGTAACTTTGGTAGCTTAATTGGTGAAGCGACAGCTGAAAATATTAAGCATCAAATTGGCTCTGCGTTCAAAACTGATGAGCCAATCGAAATTGAAGTGCGTGGTCGTAACCTTGCCGAAGGTGTTCCGCGTTCATTCACGCTTAACTCACACGAAATCCTAGAAGCTTTACAAGAGCCGTTAATGGGTATTGTGAGTGCAGTAATGGTTGCGCTTGAGCAATCACCACCAGAGCTGGCATCAGATATCTCTGCGCACGGCATGGTACTTACTGGCGGTGGTGCATTGTTAAAAGATTTAGACCGTTTATTAATGGAAGAAACGGGTATTCCGGTTGTTGTAGCTGATGATCCACTTACGTGTGTTGCGCGTGGTGGTGGTAAAGCATTAGAAATGATCGATGTTCATGGTGGTGACGTTTTTAGTTACGACTAATGAAATTAATGTTTGGACGCACAGTCTCTTTGCAACTGCGACTTTTTGTCGCAGTGCTTTTGAGTATCGTACTCATAGTTGGAGACAGATATACGCAAGGTGGTACCGTTGTTCGTACCAGCCTTAATACTCTAGTTAGCCCACTAATCTATGTTGCTAATTTACCCTACGAATTATTTAGCTTAAGTGCTAAAAGCCTGCATACGCGGGATCAACTTCTTACTGAAAACGAAGCGCTGAAAAAAAAGCAAATGCTACAAAGCGAGCAACTTCAGCAGTATCAATTTCTAGCCAGAGAAAATCAAAAACTGCGTGCCTTATTAGGCTCATCTGCAAAGCAATCAAATCGTAAAATAATTGCTCAGGTACTCTCTGTACATTCAAACCCGTATAGTCATCAGGTTGTTATTAACCGTGGTACAACTGACGGGCTTAGTGAAGGCCAAGCTGTAATTGATGAAATGGGTGTAGTAGGGCAGCTTACAAAGGTTGGTTCAACAACTTCACGCGTGCTACTAATGACCGACACCACACATGCCACACCTGTGCGTATACTTCGTAACGATGTACGAACGGTTGTTGAAGGCATAGGTAAAATTAACGTCGTTAAGCTCTCTCACGTTCCACACAGTTTAGATGTGCGAATTGGCGATGTACTTGTTACATCGGGTTTAGGGGGCACATTCCCTGAAGGATACCCGGTGGCAGTAGTAACTGAAATAAATCGTGATGAAGGGCGACCGTTTGCACAAGTTTTTGCAGAACCTATTGCGCAACTAGATCGCATTCGCTTGCTGGTTATTTTATGGCGTAATCAACAGGAGCAAATCAGCGATGATTAACCGTTATTCATTGTTAATTGCGCTAAGCATCTTTTTTGCGTTAATAATGGCACTAATGCCACTTCCATTTTCGTTTGAGCCATTTAGACCTGACTGGGTTTTACTTGTACTTATGTATTGGTCGCTAGCAGTACCGCATCGTTTAAATATTGGTACTGCTTGGGTCGTTGGTTTATTAATAGATTTAGCGTCTGGCTCACCGCTGGGCGTGAACTCGCTTACATTCTCGGTATGTATTTTTGTAACCGCGAGCAACTTTCAAAAAATTCGTAACTTTTCGCTTTGGCAACAAAGCCTACTAATTGGTTTATTTTTAACGCTGTATCACTTAATGCAGTTTTGGCTAAATCACTTTTTGTTAGGGGTTTATTTTAATCCACAGTACTTATGGCCAGTAGCAACCGGAATGGTTAGCTGGTTTTGGGTCTTTTTACTACTTCGTAAATATCGCAGACATTTTAGGATCAGGTAATGACTACCGCAGTATATTTGGCATCAGCCTCTCCCCGTCGTAAAGAGTTATTAAGCCAATTAGGTGTCGAATTTACACAATTTAGTGTTGATGCAGATGAAAGCCCACTTCCAAACGAGCAACCTAGAGCACTTGTTGAGCGTTTAGCGCGCTTGAAAGCCCAAAGCGGTGTAGAGCTTGGATATACCGATCGCCCTGTACTTGGTAGTGATACCGTGGTTGTTATAGATAACGAGTCATTGGGTAAACCTCGCGATAAAAACGATTTTACACACACGTTAAAACGCCTATCGGGTAACACGCATCAAGTTCTTACCGCAGTTGCATTTGCGACGCAAAATGATGTGCTTAGCTGTGTTGTAAGCACAGATGTTACTTTTAAAACCTTAACAGATGAAGAAATTAATGCTTATTGGGAGTCAGGTGAGCCACAAGATAAAGCCGGTGGCTACGGTATCCAAGGTTTAGGCGGCCGCTTTGTAACTCACATTGCGGGTAGCTATTTTTCTGTTGTAGGCTTACCTTTATATGAAACCGAACAATTATTAAAAACATTCTTAAGAAGGTAACATGAGTACAGAATTACTGATCAATGTCACACCGAGCGAAAGCCGTGTTGCCCTAATAGAAAACGGTGTACTGCAAGAAATACAGCTAGAGCGAATCGGTAATCTAGGTATTGTAGGCAATATTTACTTGGGGAAAATAAGCCGTGTACTTCCGGGTATGCAGGCTGCTTTTGTTGATATCGGCCTTGAAAAAGCTGCATTTTTGCATGCATCCGATATTGTAAATAGTGCCTCTATTGTTGAAGGCGTAGACGACGTACCAATAAAAAAAGTACAAGATATTAGAGAGTTAGTTCGTCAAGGCCAATACATTATGGTGCAAGTGGTAAAAGATCCGCTAGGCACTAAAGGCGCAAGGCTCACCACTGATATAACTATTCCTTCTCGCTATTTAGTGTTTATGCCTGATGCGACCCATGTAGGGGTTAGTCAGCGTATAGAAACTGAAGAAGAGCGCTCACGTCTTAAAAAAATAGTCGCAGAATATGGCGATGAAAATGGCAGCTTTATCGTACGTACAGCTGCCGAAGGTGCTAGCGAAGCTGAATTACGACACGATGCTGGCTTTTTAAGAAAATTATGGGAAAAAATAACATCACGTCGTAGAAAAACGAGTAAAGCCAGTATCCTACACGAAGATTTAACGCTTGCCTTTAGAACCCTGCGTGACTACGTAGGCGAAGATATGGAGCGCATTCGCGTTGACTCTAAACTCAGCTATGAAGAACTAAAGTTATTTACTGAAGAGTTTGTTCCACAGCTTTCTCAAGTGCTTGAATACTACCCAGGCGAGAGGCCTATATTTGACTTGTTTGACGTTGAAAACGAAATTCAAAAAGCACTACATCGTAAAGTTACGCTAAAATCGGGTGGTTATATAATTATTGACCAAACAGAAGCAATGACGACTGTTGATGTTAATACTGGCGCATTTGTAGGGCATCGTAATTTAGAAGAAACCATTTTTAATACCAACGTAGAAGCAACCTCTGCAATTGCCCGCCAGCTCAGGCTGCGTAACTTAGGCGGTATTATCATTATCGACTTTATCGATATGGTAAGTGAAGATCATAAGCGACGGGTGCTTCATTCACTTGAAGCAGCCCTTGCAAAAGATCGCACTAAAACGAATATTAATGGGCTTTCAGCGCTTGGGCTTGTTGAAATGACTCGTAAACGTACACGCGAAAGCTTAGAGCATATTTTATGTGATGTATGCCCTGCGTGTTCTGGTCGTGGTTCGCAAAAAACAGTTGAAACGGTTTGCTACGAAATACTACGTGAAATAGTGCGTGTTAACCGAGCATACGCTGCCGATAAGTTTATGGTATATGCAGCGCCTGCTGTGAGCGAAGCCCTACTAAACGATGAGTATCATAACCTTGCCGAGCTTGAACTATTTATTGGTAAGCAAGTCAATATTCAAACAGAGAGCTTATACAGCCAAGAACAGTTTGATGTGGTAATGATGTAATGAAAGCAAAAGCGGTCTGTTTTTTTTGTTTTAGAAAGTTATGGCAGACCTGCGCCATAATTTTGGTATTACTGGCCGTTATTGTTTCAATTTTAAAATATACCCTCCCGTATGCAAACGAGTACAAAGGTGACATAGAAAGCTATTTACACGAAAAGTTTGAAATAAGCTTATCTATCGGTGAAATATCAGCTAGTTGGCAGGGCAGTGGTCCTGCATTAGTACTAGAGAATTTATCGTTTAAAGATAACGAAACCGCGCCAATATCACTCACCATTGCTAAAACCAGCTTAGAGCTAAACTTATGGGAAAGCTTAAAAGCACTGCAACTTAGATCTAATTATTTTGTTATTAATGGGTTTCATACCAGTGTAAATATCACCAACTTATTTAAAACCGCTGACAACGACGAAGTCTCTTTTGAGCAAAAAGAGCTAATAGAAGAACTGTTTTTGGGTAAAACGGGTCATTTTGCAATAGAAAATTCCAGTATTAACTTTGTTCTAGAAGATGGTAAAGAACGTAAGTTACTTCTCAAAAATATTGTTTGGCAAAATGAAGATGAGCAGCATCTTGGTAGTGGGAGCTTAGCACTGCCGGGTATTTCGGTTGGTGACTTTGATGCGCGCATTGCACTTACTGGCGATACCCTAGAGCAAGTTGCGGGCGACATTTATGTGCAGGCTAATAAGGTCGATGTATCTAACTGGTTAGCACAATATATAAATACGCAAAAGCAACAACTGCATAGCGATATTAATTTACAAGCGTGGCTAAAACTAGATAAAGGCCTTGTAAGCGATATAAAAATGCAGTGGCTACCAAGCTTTGTGCGTTGGCAGCGAGAAGAGCAAAGCCAACAAGTCAGCCTGAGTGAAGGTGGATTCCATTTATATCCAGAACAAAATAGCTGGCACTTAAAAAGCACCGGTTTAACATTTAATAGTAACGATAAAGCATGGCCAAGTTTAGAGTTTGAAGCTCAACTAGGGTCGCAAAATAAAGTGTGGCTCCATCAAGTTGATTTTGAATTACTGAGTAACCTAGCTGGGCTAAGTAATTTTAATGCACTTGAACCATTTTTAGAGCGCCAACCTAGCGGGCAAATAGATCAAGCTTATTTAAATTTTTCTAATGCACAGCAATGGCAATTATGGTTTGAGGCTGACAATATTGGTTGGCAAGAATTAAGGTCGGTACCTGCAGCACAAGGACTTAGAGTAAGTGGTTTACTTAATCAAAGTAGTGGTCGAATAAATTTATTTGGTGAAAACGGCACATTAGTTACAGGCGAAAGCTTTAGTAACGACATAAATTATAATCAGCTAAATGTAGAGCTAGATTTAGCTAAGCGAGATGATGGCTGGCATATAAGTAGTGACAATATATGGTTTGATAATGATGAAGTCACTCTTGCTGCAGAATTACAAATTAGTCTAACAGATGATCCTCGATTAGATCTTTACGCTGAAGCCTTCGCCCCAGAGGCCAAAATTGCAGGTCATTATTTCCCATTAAAAGCAATGAGCCCTGAGCTCGTTAGCTATTTAAATGGTGCAATTAAAGGCGGAGAAGTATCTAAAGCACAAGTCTTATTTGCAGGGCCTTTGTCTGGTTTCCCATTTACTGATGGTAGTGGTCAGTTTGATGTATTAGCACAAATAGACAATGCAACCTATGAGTTTGACCCTGATTGGCCAGCGGTCACTAATGCTGATGTACAGCTACATTTTGCTAATGAGCGAATGGACATATATAGCCAGCAAGGCAAGTTGGTTAATTTAGATATTGGTAATAGTGTACAGGTGAGCATTGCAGATTTAATGAATGCAGATGAACTTATTGTGCAAATTGATAAAAAAGCACAAATGAAAAAGTTACATGACTTTTTCGCAGCGACACCTATTGCCAAACCTCTTGCTGAAATTTTTAAAGTTGTACAGGGCAAAGGCGAAGCCGATGCCAGTATTGAGCTTTTAGTAGGCTCTAAGTTTAAAGGCGGAGCCAGTGTTAGCGGCAAAGTTAATTTAAATGACTTGCCAGTATTTATAGCAACGCCAGGTATTGAGCTTAAAAACTTAACTGGCGAGCTTAATTTTAAAAACGACAACATCACACTTAAAAATGCGACTGCGAAGTGGTTGGGCATGCCGCTAAATATTAATTACAGCAGCAAAAGTGATGCTAAAAATTACCAAGCAAACATAGATATAAACGCCAAAATTGACGCCGATACATTAATTGACAGTGGACAAGGTATATTAAAAAATTATTTAAGCGGGCAAAGCGATGTTGATATTGGTTTAGTACTTAATTTTACCGAACAAGGCTTTAATTACCGTGCACAGGTAAACTCAGAACTACTTGGCTTAACGAGTAACTTACCCGCACCTTATAATAAAAATAGCGAACAAATGTGGGCGCTTGATGCAGTAGTTCAAGGTGATGATATTTCTAATCTCATTACAGCAAACGCTAATCAACAGTTTTACTTTAATGCTATTTTAGAAAATGGAAAATCACAGTTTAGTAATGTCCATTTTGTGCTCGGAAAACAAGACTTAGGATTAAACCAAAAAGACTTAAGCGTAAATATAAATCTTGAGCAGAGTGAATTAGTGCCTTGGTTTGATCTGATAGATCAAATAATTAAAGCAGGTAAATCAAACCCAGATAAAAAATCAAAAGGGATTATGCCACCGCTTAATGAGGTGGTCGCAAATATAGGTATGCTTGATGCGAGTAACATCATCTTTAATGATTTTGAAATGCATTTAGCACCATCAAAAGACGATTTATACCTAAAGCTAAATGCTAAAGAACTTAGAGCTGGGGTTTTTATTCCTACATCACAGCCTAGCCAGCCTATACGAATTAATGCCGATTACTTAAGGCTTAATTTTGCACAGCCTAGCGAGCAATTGATTGAAATAACAGATGTACTTCCTGAGGAAGACTTGAGCTGGCTTACTAAAATACCTGCCATTGAGTTTGAATGTAGTGACTGCAAAATTGATCGCTATCAGCTTGATAAAGTGAGTGCGTCATTATTAGGTGATGGCGAGCGCTTATCGATATCAGAACTTGTAATCGATAAAGGAGATCATGTATTGCGCACTAAAGGGCTATGGCAAAATGGCTTAACAACGCTAAGTGGTGAGCTTAAAAGTGATGATATAGGCGCGTTGTTTGGCGAGTTTGATATTACCTCTGCAATTAAGGATTCTAAAGCTGATCTAAATTATGATCTTACTTGGCAAGCTGCACCTTATGACTTTGATGTGAAAACTTTAAGTGGTGAAGTTACTTGGGATTTAGGGGAAGGTCACTTAACTGAAATCAGTGATGGTGGTGCACGCGTATTTTCGCTGTTGAGCCTTGATTCACTCGTACGTAAACTGAAACTTGATTTTAGAGATGTATTTTCAAAGGGCTTTTTTTATAACAGCATGCAAGGCTCTATGCAGTTAGAAAACGGTATCGCTTACACTAAAGATACTAAAATGGATGGTGTGCCTGCCGATTTAACAATTAAAGGCTACGCAAATTTAAATACGCTAGATATAGATTACGACCTTGCTGTAGCGCCACAAGTAACCTCAAGCATTCCGGTTATAGTGGCATGGATGGTTAATCCAGTAACAGGGCTTGCTGCTTTAGCACTTGATAAAGTTATTCATTCTGCGCGCGTCATCTCAGAGATCAATTTTAAAGTAACGGGTAAAATGAACGATCCTATTGTTCAAGAACTCGACAGAAAAAGTCGTGAAGTTACACTACCTCAAGCTGCGCAAAATCAGCCACAAGCATCAGTCGATTTAAAACTTAAAGATGCACAAGTAACAGTAACGCAATGAACAAAACAGCAAGCATAAGCACACCCACAATAGTTGCCCTACAAATGTGTTCAGGGCTAAACCCTGATGACAACATAGCAAGCTTAAAGCGCGCACTTAAAACTCTGCCAGCAACAAGACCATTACTTGTTTGCTTGCCAGAAGCTTTTTTAGTGTTTAGTAAAAGTGGTAACGATACGTTACGTGTTGCTAAGCAAGTTGATCAATACAAATTACAACTTAGTGAATTGTGCCAACACCATAATATTTGGTTAAATGCAGGCACAATGCCTGAGCCATTTAACGAACATAAGTATTACGCAGCATCGCACTTATATAATAATCAAGGCGAGCTGGTTGCAACGTATAACAAAATACATTTATTTGATGTAACCGTTGATGATAAAACAGGTAGCTATCGAGAGTCAGATTTTACCCAAGCAGGTCGCGATGTAGTGGTTGTTGATTCTCCCTTTGGTAAAATTGGCTTAACAGTATGTTATGATCTGCGCTTTAGTGGCTTATTTAACGAACTAGTACGCCAAGGCGCCGATATTATTTTAGTACCCAGTGCATTTACAGTCCCTACAGGGCAAGCGCATTGGCAACCGCTATTAGCAGCTCGCGCAATAGAAACACAATGTTATGTAGTTGCAGCTGCTCAGTACGGTACACATGAAAATGGCCGACAAACATATGGCCACAGTATTATTATTTCACCTTGGGGCAATACCCTGAGTGAATTGCCAACAGGCACCGGTTTTATAAGCTGCAACGCAGATTTAGACCAGTTACAAAAAATTAGACGAGATATGCCCGTGCAGTCTCATCAACGATTTAGAGAGCATTTATTATGAATTCGGTTGAACAGCATTTACTACAAGACAGCCAGCTAAATAGAGAAGAGCTCGAAAAAACGCTCGCTTACATACATCAGCATAAAGTGGATTACGCCGATTTATATTTTCAATCAAGCCACCACGAATCATGGGTGCTTGAAGACGGCTTAGTTAAAGAAGGCTCTTATAACGTTGAACGTGGCGTTGGTGTACGTGCTGTAAGCGGCGAAAAAACAGGTTTTTCTTACTCTGATGCAATAAATCTTGAAGCACTTAATAAAGCGGCTACAGCGGCTCGTAGCATCGCAGATGCTGGCGAAGATAGAGCGATTAAAGTATTTAGTGATGTTAAAGCTAAAGAGCAGTTTGCAGCACATCAGCCAATTTCGAGTATGAGCGATACCGACAAGGTGAGTTTATTACGCGAACTTGAAAACTATATTCGTGAACTAGCACCCGATGCAGAGCAAGTAATTAGTTCAATGTCGGCGGTATACGAAGAAGTATTAATCGCAGCAAGTGATGGTACGTTTGCCACCGATATTCGCCCGCTTATTCGTTTAAACTGCTCAGTGCTGCTTGAAAAAAATGGTCGCCGTGAACGCGGTGGCGCAGGTGGTGGTGCACGTTTAGATTATGGTTACTTTAAAGAGCTTGTTGATGGTAAACCACGTTGGATGGAATTTGCTGAAGAAGCTGTACGCCAAGCTAAAGTAAACCTTGAAGCTATTGATGCACCTGCAGGCACGATGGAAGTTGTACTTGGTAATGGTTGGCCTGGCGTGCTTTTACACGAAGCAGTAGGGCATGGACTTGAAGGCGACTTTAACCGCAAAGGCGCGTCTGCGTTTAGTGGTAAAGTGGGCCAAAAAGTAGCATCTGAGCTGTGTACGGTTGTTGATGATGGCACCATGGCTGATCGCCGTGGGTCACTTAATGTTGATGATGAAGGCACACCAGCCGCTTACAACGTACTTATCGAAAACGGTATTTTAAAAGGCTATATGCAAGATAAGCTAAACGCGCGTTTAATGGGTGTAAATCCTACCGGTAACGCACGACGTGAGTCGTATGCACATTTACCAATGCCTCGCATGACTAACACCTACATGTTAGGTGGTGAGCACAGCCAAGCCGATATTATAAGCTCAGTTAAAAAAGGGGTATTCGCGCCTAACTTTGGCGGCGGACAAGTTGATATAACCTCAGGTAAGTTTGTATTTAGCGCATCAGAAGCGTATTTAATCGAAAATGGTAAAATTACCCAACCAATTAAAGGCGCAACGCTTATTGGTAATGGACCAGAAGTAATGCAGCAAATATCTATGGTTGGTAACGACTTAGCACTTGATAAAGGTGTTGGTGTTTGTGGTAAAGATGGTCAAAGCGTACCGGTAGGCGTAGGCCAACCAAGCCTTAAAATTGATCAGTTAACGGTCGGTGGTACAGCTTAAATATTACTCAAGCGCGAAGTGAATTCGCACCTACGTGCTTGATGTTTATTGTAGGTGAGGTTTTACACCTCGCTTTTTAAATACAGACTTAGAAATAGAGCGCGAAATAAATTCGCACCTACGATTTGTATTTTTACTTTGTGTAGGCGAGGTTTATGCCTCTCCTTCACCTTCTTTATTTTTTTCAGCCTCTTTGTACCATAACGCAAAAAAGCACTCTGTTAATTTGTGCTCTATCTCAAGCGCTTTTTCTGTCGGGCAAAACAAGGTAAAGCTTGCTTTAAATTCACCTAAATCGGTTGTACCAAAGTGAATTACTGGTTCTGGGCCAGATATTTTTGCATCAAGTTTACGCTCAATCATCGAATTATAACGGCTTGCTACTTCTTGAAACTCTTCGCAGTACAGCTTAGCTTGCTCAGTGAGTGTGTCGTGAATAGGGTAAGGGTTAAAGCTCTCTCTTCGGACAATAATAAAATGATGTGTAACAAAGCGTTTTACAAAGTTTAAGTTTTTAATAGAGCTGGTAATCAGCTTATTATTAGGTATGTATATGGTTTTTCTAGAAAATTGATAAGTATGTATATCAATTTCATGCATGGTTGTTTTTATCCAATCCGTTTCAGCTACTTCACCAAAGTAATCACCTACTTGTATCCAATCACCCACTCTAAACGGGCGAGTTGTTACGAGGTAAAAAAAGCCTATTACACACTGAATAAACTCACGCGTTGCAAGTACAATCGCCACGGCAAAAGCAGCAATAGAAAGTGCAAAGTTTTGAATTTCAGTAGACCACACAAATAGCAGCGATATCATCATTACAAAATTAATAAAGTGCTTAATATTGTGTGCGATGTAACGGATGTCTTTTTCTTTTTTTTCTGCGCGACTTTTAGCTAGCTTATCAACAAGCACTTTTAGTACAAATGCAATTGTGATCATTACAATTGAAAGAAGAAACGGATGCAGCAATATATCTTTAGTCATGGTATCCAATTAAACGTGAGTTGATAAAAACAGGCTCAGTATATTGATTTATTAAACCAATTAGCAAATTTAGTGTAAAAAAGTAACCAATAAAAAATGTAGCTACGTTATTGAGTTACTTGCTCAGTGCAATGCTTGTGATTTTTAGCCATTCTTTTTCGGCATATGAGTACAAGCTCAATGGCTGAAATAAAAATCAAAGTATAGCCAAGCGTTTCTATACCTTCCTCAACAATGTTTTTTACCGCACGTACATAGTCATCACCCATTACTGAATGCCAAAATGCGCCTTTGCCCATCATTCGCGAAAATGCGAGTAAAGTAACCATGCCTGATAAGCAAATTCCATAACTAGGAGTGAGGCTATAGGCTTTTAAAGCGTTAAAAATACTTCCTCTGTTTGTTATTAAATAAACAAACACGCCAGCTAAAATTGAATAGACGATACTTTGCCAAGCGCCATCAAAAAAGTATAAGTCGAGGTAGGTATCAAACTCTCTTACAAACATCATTGCCGATAATGCAGCTAGTAATACAGCCGGTATTTTGAGTTGAAAGTTAATTCGCGAAGCGTAAAAAAATAAAATACAGCTTAAAAAAGTTAAAACATCTTGCATATGTTCGGTAAGAGTTTCTTCACTGTAAAGTGCATCCTGTTTTAATTCAAACCCTTCAAGTTGAATTAAATGAGCAACACCCGCTAGGCATAATAAATAAAAGATCGCAGTAAAAACATAAATAACCAAGAGAAACTATAAATGCGCGGGATTCTAATCGTTAAAATGTTTTAAAGCCAAAACAAAATTTAAACTTTTAATCTTTTTATCGGTCTAAAATTTTTGCTGTTAAAATAATGGCTTAGTTGTTTTTTTAATGTTGAATAGATGTTTGTAATGTGACGTTTTAACTGGTTTGTTGTGCAAAATATAACAAACATTAAAAAGCCCTTACTAATTACTTAGCAAGGGCTTTTTATAATTAAGAACTTAGAGTTTAGCGCCTAGCGCATCGTTACAAATTCTTCCGAGCCAGTCGGGTGAATAGCAACAACGGCATCAAAATCAGCTTTAGTTGCGCCCATTTTCATGGCAACTGCAAAACCTTGAATCATTTCATCAACCGCAAAACCAATCCCATGTAGGCCAACTACTTTTTCGTCTGGGCCGGCACATACAAGTTTCATTTTACAAGGCTGGCGATGTTTAGTTACCGCTGTGTACATAGCCGTAAAACCAGATTGATAAATTTTAACGTTTTCTTCGCCATACTGAGAAATAGCTTCTTGCTCAGTTAAACCAATAGTACCAATCGGTGGATGACTAAATACAACAGTAGGAACTAGGCTGTAATCCATTTTTAAATCATCAGGTAGTTCTTTATTAAATAAACGCTCTGATAAAGTACGCCCTGCTTTAACTGCTACAGGTGTAAGTTCAATACCGTTTTCGATAATATCACCAACAGCATAAACGTTTTTAGCTGTGGTATTTTGAAACTCATCAACTTTTACAAAACCACTGCTGTTTACTTCTACGCCAGCTGCAGCAACGTTAATAGCATTGGTTGTTGGCTCGCGGCCAATAGCCCAAATAACTTGATCAACGTTGTGAGTTTTGCCGTTATCTAAATGAAGCGTTACTGAGCCATCGTCTTCTTTAACTAATTTATGGGGTACAGACTCTGTATGAAGAGTAGGGCCTTCAGCAGCCATAACATCAACAAGCGTATCTACAATGTACGGGTCAAAGTTACGAAGCGGAGAATGCTTACGAACAAATAAATGCGTCTCAGTACCTAAACCATGTAATACACCAGCAAGTTCTACAGCTATATAACCTGCGCCTATTACTGCAACGCGTTTAGGTTGCTCTTTTAATTCAAAAAAGCCATTAGAATCGATACCGTGCTCAGCACCTTCAATATGCGGAATGCTTGGGCGCCCACCTACTGCAATTAATATGTGATCGGCTGTGTAATGCTCGCCGTTTACTTCAACTGTTTTATTATCTACAAATTTAGCAAAGCCTTTAATTACAGTAACGCCATTGCTAGCAAGGCCACTGTCATAACCTTTATGAATTCGGCCTATGTAGGCTTCGCGGCTTTCTACTAACTTGCTCCAATCAAAGCCTTTAACTTCAACATTAAAGCCGTAATCTGGGGCGTATAAATTAATAGCTTCGGCAACCTGAGCACCGTGCCACATTACTTTTTTAGGTACGCAGCCTACGTTTACACACGTGCCGCCCATGTGTTTTGCTTCTATAAGTGCTACTTTAGCGCCACGCATTGCCGCTCTATTTGCAGAGGCAATACCACCACTGCCACCACCGATTGCAATATAATCAAAGTGTTGTGTCATTTTATGTCCTTAGGCGTTGAGTTTTATGCGCATTAGCATAACATTAAGTTTTAAAAATAAAGAGTGTTTAGGTGACCTATGTTTAGTAAAAAAACATTCGAATTTCTTGCTCAGCTTGATCAAAACAATAATAGAGACTGGTTTAACGACCATAAATCACAGTATGAGGAATACGTAAGAGAGCCCGCTTTAGATTTCATTAGGCAAATGCAAGCACCACTTGCTGAGGTTTCTAGCCATTTTGTCGCATCAGATAAAAAAGTGGGCGGTAGTTTAATGAGAATCCATAAGGATGCGCGTTTTAGTAAAGATAAAACCCCATATAAAATTAATGTAGGGATTCAATTTCGCCATTTTATGGGAAAAAACGTACACGCCCCGGGTTTTTATTTTCACTTAGCAAATGACGAATGCTTTATAGGTGCTGGTATTTGGCGACCAGAATCAAAGGCGCTTAACGCAATTAGAACCTGCATAGATGAAAACCCAAATAGCTATAAAAAAGCAATTTATAATGAGCAATTTAAATCTATTTTTGAAATGTCAGGAGAGTCGCTAAAACGCCCACCAAGAGGTTTTGAAAAAGAGCACCCATTAATAAATGAGCTCAAGCGAAAAGACTTTATAGCTATTAGCCCGCTGACTCAAAAGCAAGTATGTAGCAATAATTTAGTTGATACGGTACTAGAGCGTTATAAAGTGGCCGACTCATTAATGGGTTATTTGTGTTTTTCTCTGGAGCAACCTTATTAAAATTAAACAACTTAAAAGCGGCTGAGTTGTTTTTTTACTTTTAGACCCAATTTAAAACGTAATGCATTAACGCAAAGAGAGTATTTATGAGCAACCCACTAATTGGCCTTGAAGGCTTACCACCATTTTCAAAAATAAAGCCTGAGTATGTAGTACCCGCACTAAAAGACGGTATTGAGCTTTGTCGTAAAGCCATTGATGACGTGTTAGCTAAAGGTTCGTACACGTGGGATGACTTAGTATTACCCCTTGAAGAAGCTGACGATAAATTATCGCGCATGTTTTCCCCTGTATCGCATTTAAATTCAGTAATGAATAACGACGAATTACGTGAAGCTTACGAGCAGTGCTTACCGTTAATATCTGAATATTCAACATTTGTAGGTCAGCATCAAGGTTTATACAACGCGTATAATACGCTTTATAACAGCGACGAATTTAAAACGCTGACTACAGCACAGCAAAAAACAATTACTAATGCGCTGCGTGATTTTAAATTATCGGGTATTGCTTTAGCGCCAGAACAACAAAAACGCTACGGCGAAATAAGCGCACGCTTATCTGAGCTTGCCTCAAAATTTGGCAACAATGTAATGGATGCGACTTTAGCGTGGCACAAGCATATTACTGATGAGAGCGACTTAGCTGGCTTGCCAGAATCAGCTCTTGCACTTGCAGCCGATACCGCAAAAAGTAAAGAATTAGATGGCTGGTTATTTACACTCGATTTTCCATCATATTTACCCATAATGGCTTACGCAGATAACCGCGAACTACGCAGGGAAACCTACACTGCGTTTTCTACGCGCGCATCAGATCAAGGCCCTAACGCCGGTGAGTTTGATAACTCAGATATTATGAGAGAGGAGCTTGCGCTTCGTCATGAACTTGCACAGTTACTAGGATTCAACAGCTACGCTGAAAAGTCACTCGCGACTAAAATGGCAGAGTCACCAGAACAAGTATTCTCATTTTTAGAAGACCTAGCAGCTAAATCAAAACCACAAGCAGAGCAAGAAGTGGCCGAGCTAAAGGCGTATGCTGAGCAAAAACACGGTATTTCTGAATTAGAAGCATGGGATTTTGGTTACTATAGCGAAAAGCTTAAGCAAGAAAAGTATGCAATTTCAGACGAAGTACTACGTCCTTACTTCCCTGCAAATAAAGTATTAAGTGGATTATTCGAAACCGTTAATCGCTTATTTGGTATTAGCGTAAAAGAAGTTACTGATTTTGATACTTATCATAAAGATGTTCGCTTTTTTGAAATTGTAGATAGTAGCAATACGCTTCGTGGACGCTTTTATCTAGATTTATATGCACGCGACCACAAACGTGGTGGTGCGTGGATGGATGACTGTATGGGTCGTAAAGTACGTGCTAACGGCGAACTACAAACTCCAGTGGCTTATTTAGTGTGTAACTTTAATAAGGCGGTTGGCGATAAACCGGCGCTGTTTACTCATGACGAAGTAACTACTTTATTTCATGAGTTTGGTCATGGTATTCACCACCTGCTGACACAAGTTGATGCTGCTCCTGTTGCGGGTATTAATGGTGTTGCATGGGATGCGGTAGAGCTTCCTAGTCAGTTTTTAGAGAACTGGTGTTATGACGAAGAAGCCCTGAGCTTTATTTCAGGTCATTATGAAACGGGTGAGCCGTTACCTAAAGAGTTACTTGATAAGTTACTTGCTGCTAAAAACTATAACTCAGGCGTACAAATGCTACGTCAAATTGAGTTTTCGTTATTCGACTTTAAAATCCATAACGATTACAAAGTGGGTGAGCAATGCCAAATTCAAGCAGTACTAAACGATGTACGTAGCCGTACATCAATCGTTAAACCGCCTGAGTTTAACCGTTTTCAAAATGGTTTTAGTCATATTTTTGCCGGCGGTTATAGTGCAGGTTATTACTCGTATAAATGGGCTGAAGTACTTTCTGCTGATGCATTTTCTAAATTTGAAGAAGAAGGTATTTTTAACGCTAAAACAGGGCAAGCCTTTATGCAAAACATTTTAGAAAAAGGCGGTAGCGAAGAGCCAATGGAATTATTTAAAAAGTTTCGTGGTCGTGAGCCAAATGTCGACGCGTTACTACGTCATAGCGGTATTGCTGTTTAAAAATTAATATTTAGCACAAACCAAATTAAAGCGCCTTAATGGCGCTTTTTTATTATTTTAAAATTATTATCTAATAATTTTTAGTAATTTCATCCTACCGTACTATGCTTTTAGCACACCTAATAAAATGGACTAAGGCATGGCAAAGTTGGTATTGGCAATTGATGACGACAAGTATGTTCATCATATAATTGAAGAGTCTTTAGCAGAGTTTTGTAAAATAATTCATGCAAAAGATGGCGATGAAGGATTAAGGCTAACCAATAAATACAACCCAGATATTATTTTACTCGATATTGAAATGCCAGGTATGTCAGGTTATGACGTATGTAAAACAATAAAGCAAAGTCAAAATACTCAAGATATTCCCGTTATGTTTCTCTCATCTAAAATAGAGCTAAGCGATCGGGTAAAAGGTTACAGCGTCGGCGCATCCGATTACATTACAAAACCTTTTAACGCAGAAGAGTTAATAGCGCGAATAAAGGTACTTTACGAATATAGGCAAAAATGCGCAAAACTTAAATTGGATATAGTAAAAGCGAATAAAACAGCTGAAATAGCAATGACAGAGTCGGGCGATATGGGGCGTATAATGCGCTACGTTGGACAAAGTTATCACGCTAATAACTTTCAATCGTTAAGCGAATACTTTTTTACTTTTTTTGCACCTTTAAATTTAGATGTTGTGGTTGTGTTTTGGTATCAAAGCAAAGGTATTTTTTACAGCCAGCAAAGTGGTGTTTGCCCGCTAGAGCAAGAACTGCTAGAGCAACATCGACATGCTCAACGATTTGTTGATATTGGTAGCAGTACTATTATTAATTATCCCAAAGTATCCCTTTTGATAAAAAATATGCCTGTTGATAACGATGCTTTGTACGGGCGCTACAAAGATCTTTTCCCGCATATATTAGAAGTGACCAACGAGAAGGTTGTTACCATGGAAAGAAGCGAAAGCAGTTATGAGCAGGCAGCTCAAATAAGTACAGCCCTTCAAGACATTGTTAAGCAGTTAACTACTCAAAATGTAGAGCAAAACAAAAGTACTAAAATATTTATAGAGCAGCTACATGAACTTGACTGCGCCATTAAGCTACAACAAACACAAGCAAATCCTGCGGATCTCACCTTATATATATCCCAACTGGATCAAACGATGCAGTTATTTGTATCGGCTAATAGTGATTTAGCCTTTATCAAATATCAGCTTAAACAGGTTGCCGAAAGCCGCAATGAACTTATATCTAATTTACGCACTAAAGCGGAAGCCGCAAAGGTTAATACTAATCATCATAGCGATATAGAGCTATTTTAGTGCTTTAAAGTAAAGCGGTTGATATACTACAGGCGTATTTTATCGTCGGAGTTTATTGTGGTTATTCAGTGTGCTTTTAAAGAGTTACGTCCTTATTTAAATGAATTAGAAACACGCTTTGGTTTAGCCCAATGGGCGCAAAATTGCAGTGGCTTTAGCTTACATTACGACGATAAAGGGTTAAGCCTATTTAAAACCGACGAGCCCAAACTAGGTGCAATTAACGTTGACTTTGTAACCGGTGCCGCCGCCCATAGGCGTAAGTTTGGCGGTGGTAAAGGGCAAGCAATTGCCAAAGCGGTTGGCTTAAATAAAGGTGCAACGCCTGTTGTACTTGATGCTACCGCAGGCCTTGGGCGAGATGGCTTCGTACTTGCCTCGCTAGGGTGCAAAGTTATATTACATGAACGTCACCCGGTTGTAGCTGCACTTTTATACGATGGTTTAAAGCGAGCCTATAGCGATATTGAAATTGGTTTGTGGATGAAAGAAAATATGAGCCTAATATTTGGTTCAAGCCATACCCTACTATCGCAGTGTGAAAGCATGCCCGATGTGGTTTATTTAGATCCTATGTTCCCGCATCGCGAAAAATCAGCATTAGTTAAAAAAGAAATGCGCGTATTTCAAGAGCTAGTTGGTGCAGACAACGACGCTGACGACCTACTTGATTTTGCCTACCCACTCGCCAGTAAGCGTGTAGTAGTAAAGCGCCCCGATTACGCCCCATTTTTAAATGACAAAACCCCAAGTATGCAGATCAAAACCAAAAAGAACCGTTTTGATGTCTATGTAAAGGCGGCAATGGTTTAAACATCAAAAAAAATTGGTGTTATACCCCTAGATCTTATTGTCGCTGAAACCATACCTTGCTTGCAGCGACACTTATCGATGAAAGAATTGTTATATTGGGCTAGATCTTAGGATCTAGCCTTTTGAATCTAGGATCTTATTGCACTTTCATGTTAGAATTTGCGCAATTTTTTGGCATAGCAAAGTAGCACAGTAATGATCTTAGATGATATTCGCATTGTTTTAGTTAACACGTCACATTCGGGCAATATTGGTTCGGCGGCTCGCGCCATGAAAACCATGGGTTTATCAAAGCTTTATTTAGTTGATCCTGCTTGTGAAATAGACAGCCAAGCAAGTGCTTTAGCTGCAGGCGCAACTGATGTTTTAGGCAATGCAGTTATTGTAGGTACTGTTGAAGAAGCTATCGCTGACTGTACATTAACGATTGGCACAAGTGCGCGTTCTCGTACGCTTTCGTGGCCAATGGTTGAACCACGTGAATGTGGTGAAAAACTCGTTGCTGAAGCTGTAAATGGTCCTGTAGCGCTAGTATTTGGTCGTGAAAACAGCGGCTTAACTAATGAAGAATTACAGCTTTGTAATTACCACGTATGTATTCCTGCTAATCCAGAGTACAGCTCGCTTAATTTAGCTATGGCCGTACAAACACTTAGTTATGAAACACGTATGGCGTTTTTAAATCAACAACCTAAAAAGGTTGAAGAAGACGATGCTGTTTACCCAAGCTCAAAACAAACAGAACTGTTTTATGAGCACCTTGAAGAGACGCTTTTCAAAACCGGCTTTATTATCAAACAGCACCCTGGTTTAGTTATGACTAAATTACGTCGTTTATTTAACCGAGCTCACCCTGAAGATGCCGAAATGAATATTTTACGCGGTATTCTCACCTCAATTAATAAGTCTATCCCTAAGTAACTTAGGTATAGCTATTAGTTATAAAAACCAATGGGTAAATAACTAGCTAATACTTGACTAAAATACTCAGGTAATTACAATGGCTGTAATACTTGACCAAAGAGGTCAAGTATTGAAAATTTGTTTACTCTACAATTTAAAAGTATGAGTTTCTAAATCAAATTTTTATCAAGTGATAATACTTGACTAATTTACTCTGGTAATTAAAATTTGCACTCTTTTGTGCAGGGGGCGTTATGAAGTTAACATCAAAAGGCAGATATGCCGTTACAGCTATGCTGGATGTTGCACTACACACAGGTGTAGGTCCTGTAGCCCTTGCTGATATTTCACAAAGACAAGAAATTTCTTTGTCTTACCTTGAACAATTATTTGCTCGTTTACGTAAAAATGGCCTAGTAAGTTCTGTTCGTGGACCTGGTGGTGGTTATTTACTAGGGCGTGAAGCGGGCGTTATCTCTGTTGGCGATATTATTAGCGCCGTAGACGAATCGGTCGATGCAACACGTTGCCAAGGTGCCGATACCGGCTGTCAGAGTGGTATGCGCTGTTTAACACATAATTTGTGGTCAGACTTAAGCGCACGCATAGAAGAATTTTTGAATAATATTACCCTTGCTGAATTGGTGGAAAAATCAGATGTGAAAGAAATAGCATCGCGCCAAGATAACAGTATCAATAATGCAATTAAGCAGTTGGAAAACATTCAAGTAAGCTGTCAACTTTAAGGTTGACCTGCAGCGGAGAGAGAAATGAAGTTACCGATTTATTTAGATTACGCAGCGACCACGCCTGTTGATGAACGTGTTGCTAAAGAAATGATGCAGTGCCTGACAATGGACGGTAAGTTTGGTAATCCTGCGTCACGCTCACACCGTTTTGGTTGGCAAGCAGAAGAAGCTGTTGACCAAGCGCGTACAGATATTGCTGATTTAATTAATGCAGACCCACGTGAAATTGTTTTCACATCGGGTGCAACAGAATCAAATAACCTTGCTATTAAAGGTGCAGCACAGTTTTACAAGAAAAAAGGTAAGCACGTTATTACCGCTAAAACTGAGCATAAAGCTGTAATCGACACATGTCGTGAGCTTGAGCGCCAAGGTTTTGAAGTAACTTACATGGACGTTGAAGAAAACGGCCTACTTGATTTACAAAAACTTGCCGACACAATGCGTGACGACACAGTACTTGTAAGCATCATGCACGTTAATAACGAGCTAGGTGTAATTCAAGATATCGCGACTATTGGCGAAATGTGTCGCGAACGTAAAATTATGTTCCACGTAGATGCAGCGCAAAGCGCGGGCAAAGTATTAATCGACGTGCAACAGCTTAAAGTTGATTTTATGTCGTTCTCTGCACATAAAGTGTATGGCCCTAAAGGTGTTGGTGCACTTTACGTTCGTCGTAAACCACGTGCTCGCCTTGAAGCGCAAATGCACGGTGGCGGACATGAACGCGGTATGCGCTCTGGTACACTAGCAACTCACCAATTAGTGGGTATGGGTACTGCGTTTAAAATTGCTAAGCAAGATTTCGAAAAAGATCACGCACACATCAGTGCCTTACGTAATCGTTTAATCGACGGCATTATGGCTGATATGGACGAAGTATACTTTAACGGCACACAAGACCAATCAGTACCGGGTATTGTAAACATCAGCTTTAACTTTGTTGAAGGTGAGTCGTTACTTATGGCAGTAAAAGACATTGCAGTATCGTCAGGTTCAGCCTGTACATCTGCAAGCTTAGAGCCTTCTTATGTATTACGTGCACTTGGCCGTAACGACGAATTAGCACATAGCTCAATTCGTTTTAGTATTGGTCGCTTTACTACCGAAGAAGAGATTGATTACACCGTCGAATTAATGAAAAACTCTATCGGTCGCCTACGTGAGATGTCTCCACTTTGGGAGATGCATCAAGAAGGTATTGATTTAGATTCAGTTGAATGGGCTCACCACTAATAGTGTGAGCACATACCCTAGCAGGTAATGAGGATAGAATAATGGCTTATAGTGATAAAGTAATCGACCACGTAGAAAACCCACGTAACGTAGGTACTCTAGATAAGAACGATCCGTCAGTGGCAACGGGTATGGTAGGCGCACCAGCATGTGGTGACGTAATGAAACTGCAAATTAAAGTATCTGCCACTGGCGTTATTGAAGATGCAAAATTCAAAACCTACGGTTGTGGTAGCGCAATAGCTTCATCTTCACTTGTAACAGAGTGGGTTAAAGGCAAAACGCTAGACGAAGCAGCGACAATTAAAAACACTGATATCAGTGCAGAGCTTGAGTTGCCACCAGTGAAAATTCACTGTTCAATTTTAGCCGAAGACGCAATTCAAGCAGCAATTGCAGACTACAAAAGCAAACAAGCGAAGTAAGAAGAGAAACTCATGGCAGTGACATTGACAGATGCGGCAGCAAACCGCGTACAATCATTTTTAGCAAACCGCGGTAAAGGTTTAGGCCTGCGCGTTGGCATTAAAACGACGGGCTGTTCAGGTCTTGCTTATGTACTTGAGTTTGTTGACGATTTAAACGAAGACGATGAAACTTTTGCGGCTAAAGGTGTCACCTTAATTGTTGACGCTAAAAGCTTAGTTTACATCGATGGCACAGAGCTCGACTACACTAAAGAAGGCTTAAATGAAGGGTTTAAATTTAATAACCCGAATCAAGCAGATGAGTGTGGTTGTGGCGAAAGCTTTACCGTTTAAGCTTTAAATATCTTTGTAGTATAAATAAGCCCTGCCAGTTAATGTAGGGCTTTGTTATTTCTGAATATTATTGGTTGAAGTTATGCGTTACTTTGAATTATTTGCAGTCCCCGTTGATTACAATATTGATTTAGCAACGGTTAACAAGCACTACTTGGAATTACAGCGTACTGTACATCCCGATCGCCACGCGAATGCGAGCAGCCGCGATAAGTTAATGGCTGTGCAAAGCACCGCCGAAATTAACGATGCGCTACAAACATTAAAGCACCCAGTAAAACGTGCTGAATATATGTTGAGCGAGCTAGGCGTTGATATTCGTGCAGAGCAGCAAACCTTGCAAGATCCAATGTTTTTAATGCAGCAAATGGAACTTCGCGAAGAGCTTGAAGAGCTAACATCATCAAGCGATCCTGATACTGCGATTGCAAATTTTGAAAAACAAATTAAGCAACTAAACGCGCAGTACAGTGCACAACTTGCCGAGCAACTAGCGAGTAACGATGAGCAGCAATATCAACTTGCCGCAGATAATATTCGTAAACTGAAGTTTGTTTATAAGTTGCGTGACGAACTAGAGCGCATTGAAGACAGTTTATTTGACGATTAATTACTTGCTGCAAAGCGAGCAACACGAGTTTAAAGAGCATTATGGCATTATTGCAAATTGCTGAGCCGGGGCAGAGCGCGGCACCACACGAACATAAACTAGCTATTGGTATTGACCTTGGTACAACCAATTCATTAGTTGCAACAGTACAAAGTGGCGAAGCCCGCACGTTAACTGATGATCTTGGCGCGGCTATGTTACCGTCGG
>NZ_AUTL01000196.1:0-41765 GCF_000498015.1 Pseudoalteromonas sp. TAE79 | reverse complement strand
TAAGTGGCGTCCCCAAGGGGATTCGAACCCCTGTTACCGCCGTGAAAGGGCGGTGTCCTAGGCCTCTAGACGATGGGGACACATAAATGTGTCACTAGGACAACTGAATTTTTAGACTCGTTTCAGGCGAGCTTTCTTAATAACACTTCACTTCCCTATAAAAAATAAGTAAGTGGCGTCCCCAAGGGGATTCGAACCCCTGTTACCGCCGTGAAAGGGCGGTGTCCTAGGCCTCTAGACGATGGGGACACATAAATGTGTCACTAGGACAGTTGATAAGTTTAACTCACATCATGAGCTTTAAGGTAATTGCGTTTAATACAAGTAAAGACTCGAGCTTTAATTGTGACGCTATTTTCTCGGTAAAACCGCCTTTAACTAATAAAAGTTAAGTGGCGTCCCCAAGGGGATTCGAACCCCTGTTACCGCCGTGAAAGGGCGGTGTCCTAGGCCTCTAGACGATGGGGACACAGAAAACTGCTACCCTAGGACAAAACACTAATTTTTGGTGGAGCCATGCGGGATCGAACCGCAGACCTCTTCACTGCCAGCGAAGCGCTCTCCCAGCTGAGCTATGGCCCCAACTTAATCAATACCCGTCGTGATAAACACATCGTGTATCGCTTAGTGCGGGGCGCATTCTATGCACCACCCAAAATAAAGTCAATAGTTTTTTACCTAGCTTTATTTAAATGGTTTAATTTTCAACAAACTGGCTATCAAGCGTGCTAAAAAATACAATTTGAATAAGATTCTAACCCTACTGCTTATAATAACATCACTATATTGCAGCGAATACTCAATAGCCCCCACTCCCCCATTTAATGAAACAAAATTGCATCAAAGCAAAGGTATACATTTATATGCAAATTAAACTTATCTAAAAACTACCAATTAAGGCCCCGCCAATCGCCTTAATCTTTTAAAAGTTACAATTGCTTATAATAACCAAAACTTAAATGTGGGTTTGAGAGTACCCGCAGCCTTTACTTGCTTAATAACCAGCGTAACTCGTACTAAAAAATTCGATTATTGTTTAAAGAGCATTTTTAAAAGAGCACTGTTGCTTCGTAATTCTATGTATAAAACTTCAGGGCGGGTTGATCTTTGGTGGGTGAAGCGGAAGCTTTGCTCGGTTTTTACTTATTCTTACATGGATGTAAGCCATTAGGGTAACGCAGGAGCAGTTACCGAGCCCACTAGGTTACAAACCTCGCGCCGCGATTTAATCGTCCTAGATTGAACAAATTTGAATCCACAAAGGTCAACACGCCCTAGTTATATGTGATCTATTTAGTCTTAATCCGAAGGCTAGTAGCGAGGAATACGTATTTACGAGATGGCTAGGTTGGCTTATAAAAATAAAGTAAGTACAAAAATAGAGTTTAGAATGCTGAAATAGCATTTGTTTTGGGAAGTTTAGATTAAATTCATTTTTAAAGGACCGCTCTATTCACTAAATAACTCGCCCTAATATTAATCCATCTGGCTCATAATCATAAAAACGACCCCAGTAAAAAAACAATGAGTATCGTAAAACTAAATTTAAGGTTAATAAAGTACAATTCCCTACTCACTTTTAGGTGCTTAATTGAACTGCAATATCAAATTTGATGATAAAATAGACTTCAACCATATCCTATTGTTTATAAAACCTTCATTCAGCACATTTTTATCATTCAAGTGTTGACACATTTCCAACTCTATCTATAATAGCGCCCCACAACAACGCAGCAATGCAATGTTGTTTAGATGTGGGTGATTAGCTCAGTTGGGAGAGCATCGCCCTTACAAGGCGAGGGTCACTGGTTCAAGTCCAGTATCACCCACCACTTTTTAGTTAAAGTGTTCACATCTAAATTCTATATGGGTCATAAGCTCAGTTAGAAAATAGAGAGCATTACCGCTACTTACAAGTAACGGCAAAGTTCACTGGTTAAAGTCCAGTACTATTTATTTAATAGTAGCGTTTTAATTTATATGTGGGTGATTAGCTCAGTTGGGAGAGCATCGCCCTTACAAGGCGAGGGTCACTGGTTCAAGTCCAGTATCACCCACCACATATAAAACCTATTACTATATTAATAGTCGTGTTTTAAAATTGTAATATGGGTCGTTAGCTCAGTTACAAGAAAAGAGAGCATCACCGCCTTTTATAAAAGATGGCGAAGTTCACTGGTTAAAGTCCAGTACTATCTATATCGGTAGTAGCATGTAATATGGGTCGTTAGCTCAGTTGGGAGAGCATCGCCCTTACAAGGCGAGGGTCACTGGTTCAAGTCCAGTACGACCCACCATTTTTTAAATGGTGCATATTACAAGAAAATCTAAATGGGTCGTTAGCTCAGTTAGAAAAAAGAGAGCATCACCGCTATTTACAATTAACGGCGAGGTTCACTGGTTAAAGTCCAGTACTATTTATTTTAATAGTAGCGTTTTAATTTATATGTGGGTGATTAGCTCAGTTGGGAGAGCATCGCCCTTACAAGGCGAGGGTCACTGGTTCAAGTCCAGTATCACCCACCACATATAAACCTATTATTATATCAATAGTCGCGTTTTAAAATTTAATATGGGTCGTTAGCTCAGTTGGGAGAGCATCGCCCTTACAAGGCGAGGGTCACTGGTTCAAGTCCAGTACGACCCACCATTCCTAGAATGGTGCATATTAAAATGTAATTTGGGTGATTAGCTCAGTTGGGAGAGCATCGCCCTTACAAGGCGAGGGTCACTGGTTCAAGTCCAGTATCACCCACCAAATTACATCAAGCGGTTAATTGATAATAAAAAATTAAATAACAGGCATATCTATTATATGTGGGTGATTAGCTCAGTTGGGAGAGCATCGCCCTTACAAGGCGAGGGTCACTGGTTCAAGTCCAGTATCACCCACCACATATAAATACCATCAGATAACTTCTCTAGTTATAACTCTTTCTTTTCATATTAAATACATTTAAGAACTTTATAAAAACTCAATATATAAATCGTATGTAATTAACTTAGCCGTAAGAAAAAGAGCATCACCACCCTTTACAAGTAATGGCGAGGATCACTGGTATCAAGCCAAGTAATCACCCACCACATATAAATACCATCAGATAACCTCTCTAGTAATAACTTTTTCCCACATTAAATACGTTTAACTCCTCTTTTTACCTTAAATACATTTCATATTTTTATTAAAATCTAAATTACCATATCAAAGCGCTCATCAAATATAGCGTTTCCATTTTACTTATTTAGTTTTTAATTATGCTATTCGGCTCAGTACTTTCGAAGTTAGATAAACGTATTAGACAAAGTTAAGTACCTAATAAATACAGCTATCATTTAAATTCCCTTGTAAGGAGTTAAACTGTTGATTATAGTCTGTGTTAAATACAATTACGCTTAAGCCAATGCCAACTAAGATCTATTCAAAAGCCAAAATACTTATAGTAGAGGAGCAGCCACTTGCTCAAAGCTATATGAAACAATCGTTAGAAAGGCTTGGCTTTCGGCAGTTGCGCTTTGCTGATCATGCAAACTCTGCAAAAGAGCAGTGTTTAAGTGAAGAATTTGATCTAATAGTTTGCTCATTCAACTTAAACAAACACCAAGATGGCTACCAGCTTTATGAAGAGCTACGTGTAAAGCAGCTCATAAAAAGTTCGACTGGCTTTATTTTTATCTCAGCAGAAACAAGTGGCTCACTCGTTCATAGTGTTCTTGAGCTGCAGCCAGATGACTTTTTAGTTAAGCCTTTTACAGTACAAGAGCTTAAAACACGCATTGAACGAATCTTAAAGCGTAAACACGACTTACAAACAGTGTATTCATTAATTGATGATGGTAACGATTCAAAAGCTATTAAATTTATTGATACCGCTCTGGATAAAAAAAATAATAATTACAGTCCTATCCTACTTCGCTTAAAAGGCGATGCCCTACTTCGCTTAAAGCGTGCTCAAGATGCAAAAGACTTTTTTAAGTCTGTTCTCGATATTCAAAAATTTGCTTGGGCAAAAGTAGGTTTAGTAGAGGCACTTATAGCGAATAACGAACATATTTTGGCGCAGCGAATGCTCAAGACAATGTTAGAGCGCCAAGAAACTCGTTTAGTAGCCCTTGATTTGTTGGGCAGATTAGAAATAAAGCTAAATCAGTTTGAGCTAGCACAAAGCTTTTTAAGTCAAGCAGCAGACATTGCACCGCGAAACATCACACGCCAAAAATCGTTAAGTAATGTGTCGCTAATTAATCACGACTACGAAAAAAGCTATTTAACTCAAAAAGATATAGCCACCTTTGCAAAGCACTCAATACACGACCACCCCGATGTATATTTAAATGCAGCACGTGCAGGTATCGACTTTGCGCTAACGACTGATCAAACCGATCAAATTCAACGAATTTCTAGGCAAACTAATCAATACATTAATGATTTAAAAAAACAGTTTCCTAATAATACAAACCAAGCTCAAATTGATGTACTTAATGCACGGCTTCATTATTTAAAAGATGAGCACCAAAAAGCGAAAAAGCTAATTGAACAGCTTGATGATGACGATACTCATATCCGATCGGTTGATGGCGCACTTGATAAGGCAAAAGCATTTCATGAACTGGGGTTTCATCAAAAGGCGCAAACCTTATTTACACAAATAATTACCCACTGTGAAAGACACCCTGCAGTTAGCGACACAACCTACTTGCGTTATATTCAGCAGCAACAAAGTGAGCGACGCGATATTAAAATGGGGCCGAAAGAGCTTAATAACCATGCAGTTAATCAATTTAATAAAGGCCAATTAAATACTGCGCTAGAAGCTTTCACACAAGCGTTTAGAGTCATGCCTCGTAATCAAAGTATCGCACTTAATTTATTACAGTGCCTATTTGATTCAACCAAGCAATCAGGTAGTTCATTTAATATGGAACTTGCTAAAAGATGCTACGTCCTTCTTGATAAAGCTAAATTACAAGCAGATCAGACGCAGCGTTTAGATAAGATTTTACATATAGCAAAAGAAATGAATTTAGATATTCAAAGCGCTAGTAAATAAAATATTAGATCTTTTTCATTGCTGCGGCATTAACGCAATAACGTAAACCTGTTGGTAATGGGCCATCTGGAAAAATATGGCCTAAGTGCGAATCGCACACATTACAAACCACCTCTATGCGCTCCATACCATGACTTGTATCGTTTACATAACCAATCGCTTCAATTGTCGCAGGTTGCGTAAATGACGGCCAACCAGTGCCACTATCAAACTTTTCATCGGCATCAAACAATAGGTTATCACAGCAAATACACACATACTTGCCAGGTTCGAGTAATGTACAACTACCCGAGCTATCTGGGCGCTCTGTTCCTTTCTTACGTGTTACGTAATATTCATCTTCTGATAGTTGCATCCGCCACTGCTCGTCAGTTTTGACTACTTTTTTACTTGGGGTAGGATTGCCGTTGGTGGCAAAGTTAATAACATCATTCCACTTCAACATAATAGCCTCATTGAATAGTTGATTAACCGTACTTAATAAATTTATAAGAAGTACGGTTAATTATTACGTTATTTAATACACTAAAGATCAGCTAAAGAGTGTTGAGCGTTTAAAACTAAAACTCGTTCAATTTTAAAGGTAATCTCCTCAGCTAAAGGTAATATTTTGTTTTTCTGAGTCGGTAAGTATTCGTTTAATAAAACTATCTAGCTCTGCTTTTTTTACAGGTAAACTAACACTCATTTGGCGCTCGTTATTACTGTAAATAATTAGCTCATCATCCTTTGTTGTTATGCGTTCAATACTCTCAATAACTAACCAATTTGGACCATGCTTTTTATCAAAAAATCCCATCAAACTAAAAAGTAGTAAATGTTGGGCATCTCGCTGAATAAAATCCTCTAGCCTATTTCTTGATTTAAATAAGGGCGTTAGCCTATAAACGCTTGAGCAAAAAACAAATACCCACAACCCAAATAGCGCTTTAAACCACATAGACTCTAAAAGCTCAGTGCTAATCATTAAAATAACAAGCACTAAGCCTATTAACGATATAGCTATCGCTATTTTTTTATTTACAGCGTCCACAACTAATCCCTTTTAAGTCGCTTTTTTTCTTCTGATGCTTTTTCTGTCGGCTCAGGCCAATCATTAAAAAAAACGGTTAAATAACGGCTTTTCACCAAATACCACAATACCCATAAAACAATCATCATTTGTACTGCTAAAAATGATGAAAATCGATAATGGCTATGCGCGGCTTGAATACTTAACCATGTTAAATCAACAACAGCACATACAATAAGGGGCCAGCGCATATGCCGCCATATTTTTGCTAACTTATCGCTCGCACTGTGTGAATCTCGTGGTCTGCGTAAACAAAATAAAATAGTCGGTATTATTGCAATACTTCCAATTGCTATTGCGATAAAAAAATCATTTTTATTTTTAAAAAATAACGACATTAAATCCAGTTCAGGCCTGCGGCTTAAAGCCGCAATCACCCAAATAAAATAGCCACGTAAAAGCACCAGCAAACTTAAATGAAATGCTATAGGTGTACGGTAACTTCCGTACTTATCCCAGTATTCTGGCCCATATCGGCTCATTGTCGCTTTCCTAGCCATTATGCTTTTTAAGCAGCTCAATTAATTCATCTTCCGTGAGTATGTCGATACCTAAATCTTGCGCTTTAGTTAGTTTTGAACCTGCTTTTTCACCTGCGACTAACGCATCAGTTTTCGCTGATACGCTACCAGATACTTTAGCACCTAATTGCTGCAAGCGAGCTTTAGCATCATTGCGGTTAAGTGTATTAAGCGTGCCGGTAAGTACATATGTAAGTCCTGCGAGTGGTTGCTCTTCTTCAGAAGGTGCACTCAACGCTGGCCAGTTTACGCCTTGCTCTATAAGCGCATTAACAACTGCTAAATTATGCTCTTCATCAAAAAAGCCACGAACATGCGTTGCAACTATTTCGCCTACATCACTTACCTGCGTTAAACTATCAATGCTGGCATTTATTATATTTTCAAGGGTAAGGAAGTGATTAGCTAAATTTTGTGCTGTTGCCTCACCTGCTTCGCGAATACCTAATGAATATAAAAACTTAGCAAGCGTAGTGCCTTTCGCCTCTTCAAGGGCTGTTACTAAATTTTTGGCTGACTTAGGTCCCATTCGTTCAAGTGACTCAAAATGTCCTTGTTTTAAAACAAACAAATCAGCGGGTGTTTTTATAAGCTCTCTGTCTACCAGCTGATCAACAATTTTATCGCCAAGGCCGTCTATATCCAGCGCTTTGCGTGACGCAAAGTGTTTAATTGCTTGTTTGCGTTGTGCAGGACATACAAGCCCACCCGTACAACGAGCGACAGCTTCGCCTTCAACCTTTTCAACATGAGAGTCACAAATAGGACAAGTTACTGGAAATTCGATATCTCTGGCATCATCAGGGCGGCGCTCAAGTACAACTTGCGTTATTTGTGGGATTACATCTCCAGCACGGCGAATAATAACTGTATCACCTACTTTTACGCCTAAACGTGCAACTTCATCACTGTTATGAAGCGTTGCATTTGATACGGTAACGCCACCCACAAAAACAGGCTTCAAACGTGCAACCGGTGTAATGGCGCCAGTACGACCGACTTGAAAATCAACATCAAGTAGTTGGGTTATTTCCTCTTGCGCCGGAAATTTATACGCAATAGCCCAGCGGGGAGCTCGTGCCACAAAGCCTAAACGCTCTTGTAAGGCCTTTTGGTTTATTTTTATTACTACGCCATCAATTTCATATTTAAGCTCGCCACGGCGCGTTAAAATATCGCTGTAGTACTCAAGCGCGGCTTTAGGACCTTCAACTAATTTTGTTTCTGGGCACAGTGGCAACCCCCAGTCAGTTAACTTTTCTAATTGCTGATAGTGATCCTCAGGAATACTGCCATCAGCTACAAGCCCGGTACTATAGGCATAAAACATGAGTGGGCGTTTAGCTGTAATTTTAGAATCGAGTTGACGCAAACTCCCCGCGGCTGCATTACGCGGGTTAACAAATACTTTTTCACCGCGTTTTTGCGCTTCAGTATTTAATTTATCAAAGCCAGCGCTGTCCATAAATACTTCGCCGCGCACTTCAAGCTCTTTTGGGTAATCACCACGTAACTTAAGCGGTACATTACGAATGGTTTTAACATTTTGAGTAATGTTTTCACCGGTAAAACCATCACCTCGCGTAGCCGCTTGTACAAGCACACCATCACGATAAATAATTGATACGGCTAATCCATCAAGTTTTGGCTCACAACAAAAAGTAAGCTCATCAGTACTCATTAAGCGCTCTTTTATACGACGATTAAACGCAGTGAATTCTTCTTCACTAAACGCGTTATCAAGCGATAACATGGGTACTTGGTGCGCTACTTGCTCAAATTTACTCAGTGCGGCACCGCCTACTTTTTGTGTCGGAGAGTCGGCGGTTAAAAATTCAGGGTGCTGCATCTCTAGTGCGCTTAATTCGCGTAATAACCTATCGTATTCAGAATCAGGAATACTGGGGGTGTCGAGCACATAATAATTATAGTTGTGTTGCTCTAATGTAGTACGAAGATGATTAACTTGCTCACTAATGCTGCTAGACATTTAAACCTCAATAAACATAAAAAAAGCCACTTTGACGATTCACCGTCCAGTGGCTTATAAAAATATAATGTATGCGTTATTTACGCTGAAAAAGAACGAACCTGTTCAACATATTGCCTGATGCGCTCTACTGTCATTTCATTTCGCTCAGCATCTAAAATTTGTGCACCAAATTCATCCGCTAACTTTTTAGCTGCGCTGTGCAACATATTAAATGCCGCTAGACCATCGCCGTCGCACGGTAACGTCATAAATAAGCTTACCCCAGCGGTACTAAATTGTTCCATATTATCAATATCAAACGTACCTGGGTTATACATATTTACTAATCTAAATAAAACAGGGCCTTGGCCAGCCGGATCTAAGTGGCGATTAAAAAAACCTTCCTCTGAATATTTAAAACCTAAAGTATTAACTGCTGGTAATAATTTACTGCCCTGCATACTAAGCTCTTCTGGCATTTGAATATGCACAATAACAAAGTCAGACATTTGAGCAGGCGCTTCTTCAGCACTTTGATCTTTTGTTTCAAGATCATCAACTATCTCTAGGTCGTCTTCAATCGGTGTTTCTGGCACGCTTGTATCAATTTGCGGCTCATTTGCATCAAAGTTAAGCTCGCCAAATTGTGGCTCATCACGTTCGTCTTGCATTGGCTCTTTTGGCTCAGCCTCAGTACGAAACGGTTTAGATGAAGCTGGTGCGCTTTGTTGTAATGGCTCAACCCGTTCATTATCCGATACTTCTGGGCGGTCTTTTTTTCTAACTGACCACAATCCATGTATTAATAAACCACCAATGACAATTACACTGATAACGATTAAAACCCATCTTAATTGTTCGGCCATCCCCTCACCTTTTATTATTTGATATGCCTAAAACCTGTATATTAATGAAAAACTAATACACTTGTTATAAAAATTTATGCGTGTGCAAGTTGCACAGCTTGCTCTATATCTACAGCAACCATACGCGATACGCCAGGTTCTGCCATAGTAACACCTGTTAATCTACCTGCCATTTCCATCGCAATTTTATTATGACTAATATAAATAAACTGCACTGATTGTGACATTTCTTCAACCAAACGGCAAAAACGCACAACGTTGGCATCATCTAGTGGTGCATCTACTTCGTCCAGCATACAGAAAGGAGCTGGATTGAGCCTGAATATAGAAAACACTAATGATAATGCGGTCAGCGCTTTTTCTCCACCACTTAACAAATGAATTGTTGAATTTTTCTTACCCGGTGGTCGTGCCATTATACTAACACCACTTTCGAGTAAATCGTCACTGGTTAATTCTAAATACGCGCTCCCACCACCAAAAACTTTAGGAAATAGCTCAGCAAAGTCTTCGTTAACTTGATCGAACGTCGCTTTAAAGCGTGTTTTGGTCTCAATATCAATTTTACGAATTGCACCTTCAAGGGTGCTTAACGCTTTTGTTAAATCATCTAATTGATTATCAAGATAGTCACTACGTGCTTTGGCTAAATCAAACTCTTCTATTGCCGCCAAGTTTACTGCACCTAATTTATCTAACTGATTAGTAAATCCTGTTAACTGATTTTGTGCTGCACTTAAATTTAATGAATCTGGTAATTCATCAAGTATTGCTTTTAAGCTTTGTTTTAATTCTTCTAATGGCTCAAGCGCAACTTGCGCTTTTATTACTAAACTTTGTTCTTCAATTGTTAGCTTTTGGTGCTGCTCTTGCAAGCCCACCAGCTCACCTTGTGAATTTTTAAGGCTTATTTGCTTAGTGTTTAAGCTCTCTTTCGCCTGAGCTAATTCTTTTTGTAGCAATACTAATGCCTGCTCACCTTTTTGATGCTGTGCTAAGAGCTGCGTAATTTTATCGCTAAGTTCTTGCTCTGGTATTAGCAGCTCTTCTATTTCACTAAGTAGTTCTTGCGCACCTTCAGATGCACTAACGTGCTCTTGCTCTGCATGGCTCAATTTGGTTTGGCTTAACTGCCATTCACTGCGTGCCTTTTGCTCTGAGAGCGTTGCCTTATGCGCTTGTGTTTTATATTGCTCAAGCATGCTTAATGCTTCGCTATAACTTTTATCACTTTGTGAGCGCAAACTATTTGCAGCGTCTACTTCATCCGCTAAGTTGAGTTGCTGCTCATTTAACACTTCAAATTGCGCTACTTGCTCATCAAGCACGGTATTTAATTGTAAAAGCGCAGTGGTTAATTGCTGTTTTTGTTGCTGTAGCTTTTCTAGTTGTAACTTAAAGTGCGCTACTTGCTGTTTGAGCATATCGCTGCGCGTACTGGCTACTGCTATATTTTGCGCAAGCTCATGTATGGCTTCTTTAAGCTCGCTTTGTTCGTTAATTAATTTTATTTGCTCAGCTGTATGTTCGTCACGAGTGTGTGTTACTTGTTTTAGCTCGTCCTCGGCATTATTTAACTGCTGAGCTTTATCTTGCAATTGCTTATGCTTTAAAAGTAATGAGTTTTCTGCATTACATTCGGCACTTACATGCCAGTTACGACCATATAAAGCACCGTTTTTATCCATAATGGCTGTATAAAAACTATCTTTTAGTATTTCTAAATCACCGCTTTCACTATAAGCAATACGTGCTAAATGCTCTGGATAAACACCGCTTGTTATATATGTAGCTAAGCTATTTGTTGGCATGCTTTTATCACTATTTGGCCACACACTGTTATCAGCTTGCTGCTCACTTACATTTAAATGCTCTAAAGATTTAAGTGCTTGCTCTATTAGAAGCTCAAAGCCTTCTTTAACACCTAGCTGATTAAACAAACCATTAGTACGTTCACTTTTCTCATCAAGCCCTAATGTACTTTTAAGCCCCGTTATACTGGCTTTTAACTCGTTTATTGTTTGAGTGAGCGTCGAATATTGTTTTTGTGAGTTATTAACAAGCTCATTTTGCACTTCAAGCTTAGCAGTGCACTTCGTATGTGCTGTTTGTTTAGCGGCAAGTTCTTGAGTTAAGGTTTGTGTTTGCTGTGTTTGCTGTATTAACTGCTGCTCTACATCACTACTTTGTAGCTCACTAAGCTGAACAGTTAACTGATCAATTTGCTCGTTAACGTGGCTTATTTGCTGCTGAGTTTGTTTAATGTGACTACTATGTAGTTGCACGTTATTATTAAGCTGTTGCTGTTGCTCACACAAAGCTTGCCAATGAGTATGGTGGCGCTGCTTAAGTGCTAATAATTCCTCAAGTTCATGCGTTAACCCACTAACTTGCTCTTCACATATTAAGGCGTTTTCATTTGCCTCTTGCAGGGCTTCATTAAGTTGCTCGCACACAATTTGCTGCTGCGATTTTACCTCAGCACTTTGAATTTGGCGTTGCTGTAATTTAATTAAACTTTGTTTAAGCGTTTGGGTTTGCTGCTTTACATTGATTTGTTGTTGCTCAGCGCGAGTAAGCTCGGTGTGTATTACATGTTGCTGATGCTGTGCATCGCTTAGTTTATCTTGCTGGGCTTGTACTTGCCCCTCTAGGCTTGCAAGTACATCGTCATGCCCTGAGTTAGCGGTTTTAAAAAACAAAATTTGATCATTAAGTTTTTTAATTTGGGCACTTTTTTCAAGTTGCTGCTGATGTAACTTTTGCCATTTTAAAACGGCAATTTGGCCTTTTAGCGTACGTTCTTGTACTTTTAATTCGCGGTATTTTTTTGCATCAACCGACTGCACAGCCAATTTATCGAGCTGGCTTTGTAATTCTTTACGCACATCTAACAAACGTTCAAGGTTTTCGCGAGTGCTCTTTATACGAGTTTGTGTTTCACGGCGACGCTCTTTGTATTTAGAAACGCCAGCGGCTTCTTCTAAAAATACGCGCAGCTCTTGTGGTTTACTTTCTATTAAGCGCGAGATCATCCCTTGCTCAATAATTGCGTAACTACGTGGACCAAGACCGGTGCCTAAAAATATATCGGTAATATCACGCTTACGGCATTTACTGCCATTTAAAAAATACAGTGACTGTCCGTCGCGCGTTACTAAACGCTTAATAGCAATTTGGTTTCGATCGGCAAATGTGTTTGAAGGACTTCCTTTATCGTTATCAAAAACAAGCTCTACAGAGGCTTGTGATATGGCTTTTCGATTAGTTGAGCCATTAAAAATAACGTCGGTCATGGCGTCGCCACGCAGGTTTTTAGCAGAGCTTTCACCTAGCACCCATCGTACTGCATCAATAACGTTAGATTTGCCACAGCCATTGGGGCCAACAACACACGTCATTTGATCAGGAAATGGAATTTTAGTGGGCTCTACAAAGGATTTAAAGCCCGCTAATTTAATAGTGCTTAAGCGCATCTTATTGTTATTACCGATTATTATTGTTATTGATTACAAACAATTTAACTCATTAACAGTTAAATTGTTAAGCTTGTCGTTTAAAATTATCTAAAATAATACCGGTCGCCATTGCAACATTAAGCGATTCTGCACCACCAAAAGCGGGGATGGTGATTTTATTAGTTACTAATTTTGCACATGTCTCGCGTATTCCATGCGACTCACTGCCCATTAGTAAAACGCCTGAGCCCGTAAATTGGGTTTTATGCACGCTTTGCCCATCTAAAAAAGCACCGTAAACAGGTAAATTTAAAGACTGTAGGTAATCAGGTAAATCTATTTGGCTTACCGATACCCTTACAAATGAGCCCATCGTGGCGCTAATTGTTTTTGGGTTGTAAGCGTCTGCGCTGTCGGTGCTAGTTACTATTTGTTTAATACCGTACCAGTCTGCCACTCTTATTATTGTGCCTAAATTACCAGGGTCTGATACGCCATCAAGTGCGAGTATTAAGCCACTTGCTTGTGGTAAAGCTGCCTTTGGCATATCAACAATAGCAATGGCTGCATTATTGCTAACTAGCGTGCTGGCTTTGGTGAGGACTTCTTCATCAGCTTCAATAAAATTAGCGTGCTGATACTTACCTTGGTACGCATTTATAAATTCGTTTGTAGCAAAAATATTAACCACATTTAATGGGCTGTTTAATAACTCAAGTACGTTTTTCTCACCCTGTACAAGGTATTGATTATATTGCTTTCGGTACTTTTTTTGGCCAAGTTGGCGAATAAGTTTGAGTTGGTTTTTTGAAATCATAACAGCCCCATAAAATTATCCAGCAAGTATAACAGATTTCGTTATAACATCTGAACTCGAAAAGCAGCGAATGGGGCTAATTTATCTTACTCGCACTTCTTTCAAAGGTCAGATTAATGCGAATAAACATGCCTTTTATTGCCTCTAATTGATTTGAATCGTCCACCGTCTGAGCCAATTCCCCATAAAGATTATCTGACGCTTGCTTAAACTTATTATTAAATTTGCCCTTGGTTGCCAACATAAATGCATCGGCTAATGTACGCTGCCACTCATTTAAATACTTTAGCTTTGTATTACCAGCCAAATTTTCACAAATTGAGTTTAATCGAACCGACGCATGCCCTAAATTTAGAGCGGTTAGTGCAAGATCAGTAATTACGCGTGAGTGTGAACCTTGATCGTAATTAGTTAGGCGAATTAACCTATCGGCCATGCGGCGGTTATACCAAATACTTGGGGTTGGATGGTTATTTATTTCGAGTAAATCTTTATAAGTGGCCTTAAAAACACGATGAACAAGTAATTGTACACTCGGGCCTGTGAATAACTGAAAAATCCAAAATAAAATACTCACCCCCGCAAAAATTGCCATTGCAGAGCTAAGTGTGTAATCGATTGAAAACGCAAGGCTCATATCGGTACTGGGTCTTACCAAAATCGTAAATGGGATACAAAACCCCAAGCCATATGGCAATGTTTGTTGATCAGCTAGCAGCAGTAAACCCAAAAAATAAGGCCCTGCTAATACAAGTAGCAATATTTCTAATTGCCCACCACTTTGTGATAATAAATTGAGTGCGTAAAAAATAGTTACAATAGCAGCAACCACCACGCCTACCAATAAACGCTTTATTACCACCTGTAAAATAGCTAACGGTATTCTCGCCAACATTATCGAAAATATGACCGGTAAAATCATAATTAATAATGCAGCAGAAGAACCTGTATTAATCCAAATAAATGCGCCGATAGAAAATACCAAAGCAGTTCTAAATCCAACAATAATGCCAGCTAATGGGTCGCGATATGTAAGCATACTGGGTGCATTTAATAATGTTTTATCACGCTCTTCTAACGCTCTGTATGCGCGTAGTAAAATTGTTAAGTCGGCTGCTACTTCTAAGCTCACATTGAGCATGTGAGATTCAAATGGCGAATCACACACCGTATTTGCTCTATAGTCGGTTAGCTCTTTACGCAGCGTTTTAACTTGTTCGGCGCAGTAATCAAAATCGTCAGACTCCTTAATTTGCGCAAATACGTGCTTAAGTTTACTTATTAATTTATCTAAAGTAGGTGTAATAAGGTCTTCGTGGTTTCGCTGTAGACGGCCAATTATTTGAATTAAGGCCAATAAAGAAAGTACTTTTTGCGACAACTGATTTGCAGCACGCGAGCGCCCTGGACCTTTTGGTCCTTCGTACCTTACTGCGCTGGAATCTTCGTTTATTGATCCCAATGTTGCCATAATGCCATCTATTTGCTGATGACGGTTTTCGTGCGAGCCCTTAGAATCAAGCTCAATAACTAAATAATGTAACGTTTGATTTATAACCGACCGCGCTTGTGTTTGCAGTAAATGTTTAACCTTTACAGGCCAAAATAGATGACTCACAAGCCCAGCACATACAGAGCCTATTATTATTTCGCTTACTCGCGCTTGTGCAATATCAAATATACTTTGGCTGCTCACCATTGCCGGAGTAACCATGACTAAAAGTACAATAATGGCGGNCCGGCCATAGCAAACGCATACACAAAGTTTGCTTGGCGTACCATTGCCGATAACGCAGAGTTCACCCCCAACCATAATGCCAGTGCACCGAGCGCTAAATAAGGGTAGAGAATTAACTGAGTTAAAAGCAATATGCCAAATAAACCGCCCACTATGGTGCCTATTATTTGGCAAATTGCTTTTTCAATAACCAATCCGCTTTGCGGGCGTAATTGCAAAAATATAGCCGAGACTAACGCCCAATAAGGCCTTTCAAGATTAAGCGACATAGCAATAGTGAGCGCCATCACCATGGCTATAACGCCCTTAGTCGCAAAAATAATTGCCTGTTTTTTAGGAAAAAACAAATTTTGTAATACAACGCCCACTGTATTCCCCTTAACGTGTAGCGAGATGTATAGTGGCCGTCATTCCTGCGCTAAGCTGTGTATTTTCGGGCAATGAATCTAACTTAATATCAACAGGTATACGCTGTGATAAACGTACCCAATTAAATGTTTGTTGCACTTGCGGTAAAAGCTGACCGTTACTTTGTGTATTCGTATTTGCAATGGCTTTACCTACACTCATTACGTGCCCTGTTAATTGCTTACCACCGCTTAGAAGCGCTATTTTAGCTTTTTGATCAGGATAAATAAGCGGTATTTTACTCTCTTCAAAGTAACCCGTTACGTAAAATGAATCTGACTGAACAATAGCAAAAACAGGTGTGCCTTGAGCTACATAGTTACCTTGGCGTAAATTTAAATTAATTATTTGCCCTGATGCAGGCGCAACAATTTTAGTTCTATCAACATTTAACTGCGCAATTGTTTGCTCTGTTTTAGCTAGGTTATAATTTGCCTCAGCAATTTTAGTATTGATACGCGTTGATTCTAAAGTTTCTTCACTTATTGCCTGTTGAGTGTTTAGCTCAACACGTCTTTCGTATTTATGTTTAGCAAGTTCCCATGTATACAATGCGTTTTCTGTGTTTGCTTTACTTTTATCAAGCGCTGCTTGATAACGCTTTTTATCAACATTAAAAAGTACTTCGCCTTTTTGTACGTTTTGACCATCTTTAATATTTAAAGCAGTTACCCAACCCGACACGTCTGGAGCAACCGTGACAATATCGGCTCGAATACGCCCATCACGCGTCCAAGGAGTATGCATGTAGTCAGTCCATACCCAACGCCCAGCAAAAACCGCAGCTATAACAATCAAGATAGTAAAAGTAATACGCAGATATTTAATCATTCAATTTATCTTCCACTTAGTAATACCAACCCGCAATAATACTTGAGTAATTTGAGGGCTTAAACCTGACGCTAACTGTGTTAAAAATTTCTGATATAGAACAACTAAATAACGAAATTTTTGCCTTGTTATCGACACGGTTTTCTTGCCTCAAATAGCTCAATTAATTAAACAGATTGGTATAAATAGACGGCGAGTGCCAAGTAACAAACAAATAGTGACACCTCAAACCAAGCCACTTTCCAAATACGGTCATGCCAATCTAGTCGATGCAAAGCAAAACGAGTCAACGCCGTTAAAATAAATGCTATTGGGAAGTAAACAATCAGCGGGCTAAACTCTAACCCCCCTAACACGACTGCTTGGAACATAATAAATATCCTAATGTTATTTAAAGCGGTGATAAAAGCTGTAAAACCTAAATAAATTTACATCCGCACTACTCTTACAATCTATTATTTTGGCATATAAATCAATTAGCTTAATTGTACGTAGGTGTGCTTAATACATAATTAATGCCATTACATTTAAGCAGCACTAAGTATGTATAGTAGCTAAATCGCATATTAATAAGCTAAAGACCCCAGTTACCAGCCAAATAAATAAACCAGCGAGGTTTATTTATAAAAAAGTATTAGAGTATTTAACTCAATATTTAAAACGCCTATTTATAGCTGTTTGCAGAAGGGTTGGATAATTATAAACATTGAATTTTGCACTAAAAATGGGTAAATTAACAAAAAAACAACATGGATATAATTTAATGGAATCAATACACCCTACCCCATCTGAAACAACCCCACCAATAAATGAACCTGCTGAACCAATTTTTAGCGGAAAAGTGCAATTTAGTGGTAAAGGTGGTGAGTTTTTTGGAATTTGGATTGTAAATATATTACTTAGCGTTATTACGCTTGGCATATATTCGGCGTGGGCTAAAGTACGTACGCATCGCTATTTTTACGGCCACACCCGTATAGATGGCCATAGTTTTGACTACCTAGCAACACCAATACAAATTTTAAAAGGTCGGATTTTAGCGGTTGTTGTATTTTTTATTTACACATTCTCAATTAGCTTTATGCCTATTTTAGGCCTATTTATTGCTCTTGGTTTTATCTTTTTAATGCCATGGATTATTAACCAAGGTTTACGTTTTAATCTGCGAATGACCCGCCATCGTAATGTTCGCTTTGCTTTTAAAGGCAGTTATGGCGAAGCCTTTGTTAACTTTATACTTTTACCTATTGCAAGCATATTTACGCTTTATTTATTAATGCCTTACGTTATAAAACGTATTGATAGTTATATCCATAGCAATATTAGTTATGGCGATAAACCACTTACTGTAAATCTTAAAGGCGAAACCTATTACCTAACAGCGCTTATTTGCTTTGTAGTGAGCTCTATCACCATGGTGGTATTTATGGGGATTTTAGGATTATTTGGCCTCAACTTAGTAGATATTGAAAACCAACAAAATTTAGAAAACTCTGCAGCGATGGTTATGCTTCCTATCTTTATGATGATTGCCTATGTGCTAATGATTGCCATTGTTTCTGCTGTATGGCACGCCGCTATTAGAAATCACATTTTTGATAACAGCCATTTTGAAGGCGTTGCTACATTTAAATCAGAGCTAAAACCAATTCCTTTCGCTGTTTTACTATTAACTAATATGTTGGCTATTGTATTTTCTTTAGGGCTTGCATACCCATGGACAAAAGTACGTACATCAAAAATGCTCGCTGATGTAACTAACGTCACTATTTATCCTGGTGCATTAAACCTAATCGATACCGCGCAAGAACAGCAATCATCATTTGCTGAAGAAGCTGCAAACGTATTTGATATTGACCTTTCTCTGACTTAAGAGCTCACCATGCATGTAAAGGGACATTTTTTCCCCATCGCATCGAGTAACTATCAAGTGTGTGTTGCCACTATTAGCGACACACACATTGAGGTTATCAACGATGAACACGTTATCGCTCGCCACGTAATCTCAAGTCTAACATTAAGTTCAGGGATGGCAGGACTTGCCGACGAATTAAACTTTGAAGATGGCAGTCGTTTTATCCCTCAAGATGTAAGTTACAGATGGCCATTTAAAGAAAATAACCATCACATAATGGAGCGCCTTGAAAAAAGTAAATGGGTAATTTTAGCCGCAGTCATATTTACACCACTTTTTATGTGGTTAGTACTTTATAAAGCGGTACCGGCCATTGCTGTTTATAGTGTTGATACCCTGCCACGTAATGTTGTGGAACAGATGGGGGAGCAAAGTTTTACACTAATTAAAAAGATTGCGCTTGACCCAAGTGAGCTGCCCGCAGAGCAGCAAACTAAAGTACAAGCACATTTTACAAGTATGCTTAATACGTTATCGCTTGATCAATCGGTTTATAGGTTATCGTTTTATAAATCAGACAGCTTTGGTGCTAACGCGTTTGCACTACCCCATGGCCGTATCGTGGTCACCGATGATTTAGCAAATTTACTTGCCGATAAACCCAATGCACTAAAAGCGGTATTGCTACACGAAATGGGCCATGTAGTCCACCAGCATAGCGTACGCATTACAGCACAATCTGCCGCAAGTACTATTGTGTTAGCGGTTGTATTTGGTGATTTAGAGGGGGTTGCCGAAGTAGCGTTAGGTACAGGTGCATCGTTTGCTCAGCAAGGGTTTTCACGAGATATGGAACGCGAGGCAGATAGCTTTGCACTCACCCAATTAGAATCGCTTGGGTATTCGAGTAATGACTTTGCTGATGCAATAGAAGCGCTGCAAGAAAGCCATACCAGCGAAAACGAACACCTAGAAAAAGTAAATGACTTATTAGAGTACTTATCTAGCCACCCAAGTGCACAAGAGCGTATTGACAATGCTAGGAAATAATCGCGGTTATATTCAACTTGCTCGCTACATAGTGAGTTTAAGTTGGATATACTAATTCAATTAACTATGGGGGCTATTTTAACGTTAAATAAATCATTTAGTAACTAGGCAAAAAACTTTGTGTTTAGTGGTTCTAAATAAAAGTTTTTTAACGACGTTAGTAATTGATTTAGATCGTTAAATTGTTCAAATAGTTATTTGGGTTAGTATCATTCACGGCTTTTTCCCAAAGCTTTATCACGTAGCACCACTTGAAAAATTAATGACTGGCAGTGCTGGTTTTTCAGCCGAAGTGTCTGATTTAATTACACGTTCGGCGGGTGTTGGCGAAATTATATTTGGCTTGTGTTTATTTGTGTTTTATAAACATAAGCATTTGGTAGCTTTAAATATATTGGCGCTTATGGGGCTTTTACTTGCTGTAGTTGTAATGCAGCCACAATTGCTTATTGAAGCATTTAACCCTGTAACTACTAACCTGCCGCTTATTGGGCTAAGCGTTATTTGGTTAAAAGAAATTGAGCAGTTGAATAATCGATACCTCTAAATAAAAAAGGGTATGCAAATGCATACCCTTTTTTGTAGTACAAAATTTATAAAATTAGTACTTATTTTTATGCGTCCACAAATGCAGTAATTCGCTCGCAATGGTTGCTGCAGCAATTGCGGTAAGCTCACTTTGGTCGTACGAAGGTGATACTTCTACCACATCCATACCCACCATGTTTATGCCTTTTAGCGCACGCAGTACTTTAAGTACTTTATCTGACGTTAAACCACCACACACAGGAGTGCCTGTACCAGGCGCAAACGCAGGATCTAAACAATCTATATCAAACGTTAAGTAAACAGGTAGGTCTCCTACTCGCTCAAGTATTTGCGCTGCAATATCATTAGCATGTAAATCGTTGGCTTGCATTGCATCAATCACAGCAAACTCATGTTTACTTTGATCAAAGTCTGTACGGATACCTATTTGTATACTGTGCTCAACATCAATCAGCCCTTCCATTGGTGCATGATAAAACATAGTGCCGTGATCAAAACGCGAGCCATTGCTATAGGTATCGGTGTGCGCATCAAAATGCACTAACGCCATTTTGCCATGTATTTTTGCATGAGCACGTAATAGCGGAAGCGTTACAAAGTGATCGCCCCCTAAACCTAATAGTGTTTTACCTTGGCGAAGTATTTGATCAGCAGCCATTTCTAGTTGCGCAGTAAAATACTCAGGATCGCCAACAGGGTAAGTAAAGTCCCCTGCGTCTGCCACTTTTAAGCGCTCAAACAGCGGGAAAGTCCACGGGTATTTAGTGTCTTCCCATGCTAAATGAACCGATGCACGACGAATTGCATCAGGGCCTAAGCGCGCACCAGGGCGGCCCGAGGTCGCTAAATCAAATGGTAAGCCTAAAACCACTACGTCTGCATCAATTGCATTAATGTTTTGCACCATAGGACGGCGTAAAAACGTCATCCCATTTGAGTACAATGAGTGATCTGCGTGACCAAACAAAGTTGACATTGCTTATAACTCTTCTAAATAAGTGTAGCCATCAAGGCCGCTTTGCAACTCGTCTAAAACGCTTTGCTGTTCGTGTTTTTCAATTTTAGTGCTTACTAACTGCTCGTATGATTGCTGAAAACTTTCAACATCTAAATGTACATAGCGCATCATATCGGCAACAGTGTCACCTTGGTTTATCTCGGTAATACTTGCAACGCCTTGCTCATCCATATTAACAATTGCGCTGTGCGTATCACCAAACAAGTTATGCATATCACCTAAAATTTCTTGATAAGCACCCACTAAGAAAAAGCCCATTAAATAAGGTTTATCGGCACTAAATTCTGGTACAGGTAATGTGCTTTCAATACCTTGTCCATCTACGTAATGCTCAAGTGCGCCATCTGAATCACAGGTTATATCAAGTAATACGGCACGTTTTTTTGGTGCTTCAGTTAAGCCACTTAATGGCAATACCGGAAACACTTGATCAATGCCCCATGCATCTGGAAGGGATTGAAATAACGAGAAGTTTACAAAAAACTTATCGGCTAAACGTACGTTTAACTCGTCAATAATCGGACGATGAAAACGGTTTTTATTATCCATGTGCTTGTTGAGTTCATAACAAATACGAATATTAATTTGCTCAGCCCATGCACGTTGCGATAAGTCTAATAACCCGAGTGCAAATTGGTTATGCGCTTCAGCTAAATCACCTTGGCTGTCGTGATAAATCTCAATTAATGCACGGTCATCCGTTAAATCAGTTAACTGTACAAACGATGCCCACATGTTTTTTAATAACAGGGGTGCATCTGCCGCTGGCGCTACTAACTCTTCTGGCGTGTAACTTTCAGTACCAATAACATTAGAAATAAGCACAGCATGATGCGCCGTAAGCGCACGACCCGACTCAGAAATAATAGTCGGCATTGGTTGCTCATATTGCTTACATGTATCGCCAATGGTGTACACAATGTTATTCGCATATTCAGCTAAGCTGTAATTCATAGAGTTATGCGATTGGCTACGCGTGCCGTCGTAATCAACAGCTAAACCACCGCCTACATCAAGACAATCAATTTCTGCGCCTAGTTTACGTAGCTCACAGTAAAAACGCGCAGCTTCGCTTACACCTAAACGTACGTCACGAATGTTCGCCATTTGTGACCCTAAGTGAAAATGCACAAGCTGCAATAAATCAAGCTGGTTTGCGCCTTTTAAACGATTAACTACATGTAAAACTTGCGATGCGGATAAACCAAATTTTGATTTTTCGCCACCACTCGCTTGCCACTTACCTTTACCTTGCGACGCTAAACGTACACGAATACCAATGCGTGGTTTTACGTTAAGCTCTTTTGCTTGGCTAAGCACCATGTCTAGCTCAGAAAGCTTTTCAAGTACGATATACACTTTATGACCTAGCTTTTCGCCAATAAGTGCTAAACGTACGTATTCTTTATCTTTGTAGCCATTACATACAATAACAGCGCTGGTTTTTTCAGCTAATGCTAATACTGTGAGTAGTTCTGGCTTGCTGCCTGCCTCTAAACCAAGTTGCTTTTTTTCTACTTGTGCTTGGCTTGCTACTATTTCTTCAACCACTTCACGTTGTTGGTTTACTTTTATCGGGTAAACTAATAGATAGTCTTTAGGGTAACCATAGTTTTCAATCGCAGTATTAAATGCGCCGCATAAGCTGTGTACACGATGGTGTAAAATTTGCGGAAAACGAACTAAAGCAGGTAAGCTTAAACCTTTATCTTGTAGTTGCTTTGCGATATCTGTTAATGCAATGGTTTGCTCTGGTGCATGAGCCTTGGGCGCAACATACACATCACCTTGATCATTAATACCAAAAAAACCTTGGCTCCAATGACGAACATTGTAGCTCGTACGAGCTTGTTCTAGTGATGTTGTCTCTTTCATTTATCTTTCTCTTTTGTTTAATTAATGCCGGCTCGGCTAGTGCCGCGCATTAAAAGAAAAATAGAGATTCAAGTCCAACAAGTATTTTTGCTCGTAACGAGTGATTTTTGATGTTAAAAAAATAACCAAACAACTATTGCCCGCTAGCATATATAAAACAGGACTTTGATGATTTTTAAAGATAAGAAAAGTTATAAAAAATGGCTGTTTTTAAATGACTCATTATAAATTTTATTAGCAAAAATGAGTTAGCTCATTCAATAAAATTCATCTTGAGTTACTTTGTTTATAAAATTTACTTTTGATGGATTAGAGTAAGGTGTTCTCAACACCTCAAATTACTGCTATTTAGCCAACGTGTTGTGACCAAGTATTACCTATGTATTCTGCAAAGTGAATAAAAACTGCACGTCAAAAACGCTTAGCATACATCCACCAGCACCAATAACCGCACACAACTACTTATGAGTATTGTATAACTGACTCTTTATTTAACTATTATTGGCTTTTTATCTATCTCTGTCATATTTTCAACCGTAGATAAACCATACCCACCAAACAGTAAAGTCGTAGTAATTAACCTCAACTTGTAAGTATTGCCTATTGTAGATAATTTATGTGGACTAACTTTCCAGAGTTTTTTATAGTCATTTGCATTTACATAAAAGGCCGTATTATTATCAGCTAAAGTAACTACTTTATTTCTTAAAATAACAGTTTCAAGAAAGTGTCTAAAACATGTATTTTTATCAATAAAAACAAATACAATTTCACCTTCAATACATTTTTGCTGCAGGGGTTTTGGTAGTCTATAAATTAAAAATGCAAAAAATAGGAAACTAGCTGCTATAAATATAAAAATAATCACAAGGTATAATATATTCAATCTTTTATTCCATTAAAATATGAGTGCTGGTTTGGTATTACAATTTGCGATGTTTTAATAAGGGTAAGGTAGCCATTCCTGCCAATTAAAACTTTCGCTATACATTTCATCAACTATATCCATATACTCAGATTTTGTAGCTAGGAGGTACGCTTGCCTCTCTTTTGGGCTCATATAAGCAAGCCAATAAGGGAGATAACCTGGATAATCTACTCCAAACATATCTTCAAAAAATCGGCTTTCGGGTAGTTCAAGGGTAATTTCATTATGAGTAAGCTTTGGCATGCATTTGAATTAAATAGACTTTGGGGCGAACATAATTATTGCCATACCTAGCAGTGCTACTAAACCACCAATAATATCCCACATAGTAAGCTTTACGCCATCTACAACCCATAACCATAACCATAATAGCGCAACACAAATATATACGCCGCCATAAGCAGCATACACACGCCCTGCTGCAGTAGGGTGTAAAGATAGCAACCATGCAAATAGTGCCAAACTTAACGCTGCAGGAATTAAAAGTAAAATGCTCTTATCTTGCTTAAGCCAAAGGTAGGGCAAATAGCAACCCACTATTTCTGCTAAGGCTGTAATAGTAAAAAGTGCGATTGTTTTTAATTCAAACATAATGCTCCGCGCAAAAATAACAAGCATAACAATCAATACAAATTGTTATGCTTAGTATTCGTTATGAATCTGCGTTTTTATTCGCTAAGCGCCATAGTGGCAAGTTTCATTGTGCTTTCAAACGACTTGGTACCCGCTATAAATAAACCATTATGGCAAAACACGGCATCATCAATACCTGTTTCATCTACAAACGCTTGATCAGATAAACCAGACCATGCTTTAGGAAGCGGTTTTCTATCTTCAAACGAGCCAGGTTCAACGGGTACTGTTTGTAATATCCATTGCCCAGAATGCGATGGGTAAACCATGTATAGCGCATCGCTTGATAAAATATGCACTGTTTTTTTCCACGGTGTGTACTTTTCAAGCACGATTACTCTGGCGTCTTCTGCATTTTCAATTGCTTTGGCGACAATCTCTTTTGCATTAACACTACCGTGAGCTGAGGCAATAAAACGAACGAGCATGCGAGCTGCAAATTCAACGGCTTCATCAAAGCAGGTATCAAAGTTACTTTCTTCTTCCCATGTAGGGTTAAACATTGAAATTGTTTGGCTCAAGCTTATCCCTTTTGATACACCTTCAACATGACCACAATCAATGGCGTCAATTGTTGAAACTAAGCCCGAATCAACTCTATCAGCAACGGCTTGGTTATCATCACACAGCGCTAAGCCATATTTTTTCCACACTAAGCCAAATGATGAAAAAGGAATGCCATTTTCTCGTTCGCCTGCACCACCACGTTGATGATGATCGAAGCGATTAGTTTCGGGGTCGTATTCGCCACCTACATCAATTACAAAGTCGGCACCCTCTATAAGCGCTTTATCGCGAGTACGTACCAGTTTAAACGTTGGCAAAACATGTTTAAGTACAGCAATACTAAAAACGTCATCTGCATGAAAATTACCATTGTGGGTTACTACTGTTATTTCGCTCATTTGTTTATTGCTACTTTTAGAAAAGATAAAAATTCTCGCTTTGTAAGTTAGTCACTAATTATCGAGGCAGATTTTATACGAAGACAGGTGTTAAAAACAGTGAAGTATTTTTGCATCACTATAAAAGCTGCTTTTATAGTTACTAGTTTGAGTATGACTTTTATTACAAGATAATAATGAAGGAAGATATTTACGACACATTAAGCTTTAACATGTCGCAGCGTTAATGAACTTATTTACTAAGCCCTAATTCCATAAAAACACTTTGTGGATTATCTACATATGAGCCAAAACTGCTACAGCGTTTAAAGCCTAAATTTTCATATAAATTGATTGATTTTATTTGTTTTGGGCCTGTTTCTAAGCGTATTAACGGGATTTGTTTTTCGCCAGCTTGATGCAATAAAATCTGCATAATACGTCTTGATAGCCCTTTACCACGATGACTTGGTTTTACATATAAACGTCTTATTTCGCCGTAAGGCTGGGTATCAAATTTCTCTACAATCGCACCGCAGGCAATAATACCTTCTTCAGTTTTTAAACCAATAGCGTACACATTAGGTAAGGTTAATTCGTTTAACTCCAGAGACTGTGCGGTAGCCACAGGATATAAAGAATTTATAAGTCGGTCTATATCATCAAATACATTTACCACGTCGGGATCATTCGGGTTCAAATCGACTAACTGCATAAAGCTTCCATTCATTGTTATAAGTTTATTAAGCTTTAAATAATATATTTAAGCGGTCATAGCTTAGCATTGTTTAATTAAAAAATCTTTACTCCTTATTTAGCATATGGGTTATGACATTTCACCAGCTAAAAGAGCAAAAGTGGCCTAGCAAGTGTATAAATTTTGCTAAATTATTACTAATTAATAAATAGTAGTGTTCAAGTATTATTGCGCATTAGTATTAGCGCTATGCCATTTTGCATAGCCTTCTTTATCCATCGGCCTTGCAATTAAGTAGCCTTGCATGGCGTCAATATTCATTTTTTTAAGTAAGTCATATTGTTCTGTTGTTTCTACGCCCTCTGCAACTACCTCTAAGTTTAAGCTTTTTCCTAAACTGATAATTGTTTGCGCAATATTAAAGCCAACCGTGCTATCTAAAATTTTATCAATAAAGCTCTTATCTATTTTTAGTTCTTTAACAGGAAACGCACTTAAATAAGCTAAGCAAGAATACCCAGTTCCAAAATCATCAATCGAAAACAAAAAGCCTGCGGCAATGAGTTCTTTCATTTGTCTAATTGTATAATCTATATCGCTTGAGAGCATTGACTCAGTTATTTCTAACTTAATTTGTGATGCTCGAATATCAAATTTATTAATAATGTTGAACAACTCACCTTTTAAATTTGATGAATTGAACTGACTTTGACTAATATTAATTGAAACACTAAACGAGTTGTCAATTATAGCGTTTGCTTTAAGTTCATTAATTAAAATACATATATCATGCAAAACAATATTTTGTAGTTTTTGAATAAAACCGTATTGCTCAGCTATAGGTATAAATTCGTTTGCCGCTATCAGCCCTCTTTGAGGATGGTTCCACCTAATGAGTGCTTCAGCACCAACAACGTTACTTTGCGTATTTACTTGTGGCTGAAAGTAAGCACAAAACTCATTAGACGCAATTGCCCTCACTATATCGGTTTCTAGTTCAGTTTGTTTTTCAAGCAGTGTTTGTAAGGCTGGATCGTAAAAGCTACTGCTATTCCCCCTTTATTTTTAGAACGATACATAGCCGTGTCTGCAAATTTTAATATATTGCCTGCCTGCGCATTTACGCTATCAATTAGACAAATACCTATGCTGCAGCTTACTTGAAATGCAAGGTTGCCCACTTCAAATTTATCATGAAAAGCTCTTTGGATCTCTTTGGCTACTATTTTGCACTCTATGCTCGCCTGCTGTGTATTTTCTCCAACGTGTTTTAGTAAAATAATAAACCCATCGCCACCCGCTCTGGCCAACGTATCAGATCCTTTTATTATTGCGCTTAACCTTTTTGATAATTCCACAAGTACTTCATCACCCGCACTGTGCCCAAGTGAATCATTAATACGCTTAAAATTATCTAGGTCTAAAAATAATAACGCCCCTATATTTTTATCACGCTTAACACTCTCCACACACATGCTTAATTTGTCGCTAAGCATTCTTCTATTTGGAAGATTCGTTAATGGGTCATAAAAGGCAAGCTTATGTACTTCTTGTTCGGCCTTTTTCTTTATTGAAATATCTCTGGCCATCCATACTACGTGCCTTTTTGTAGGACTATTGGGGTGGTAATGATCTAATGCAGCAGCCCTGCCTTCAAAAACTATATTGCCCTTTGGTACAGCTAATTCATATTCAAAAATTTGCGTCTCGTTAGTCGAGAGTGTTTTTTTAATAACGTCCATTATCATTTGTGCATCGTCTTGGGAGAGCAGATCCTTAACACTTTGACCAATAAGGTCCTTGCTTGAATCAAGCAGTAACTCATTAGAAGTACCATACACATCGGTATAAATTCCCTCTTCACTTAAAATAAGAATGAGATCGGGCATTACCTTAGTGAAGGCTTTAAACTTTTCATTACTTTGCTGTAAATTCGCGAGAAGCTGTTTTGCTTTGTTAAATTCGTTACTTTTTTCAAGAGCGATACTAGAAAAGTGCACAAAAAAATCGATTAACTCTAAATCTTGCCTTGATGGTGATTTAGGAGTGCTGTGATAGATAGCAAAGGTGCCTAATAAATCGGCTTGAGTTGAAAAAATAGGCGTTGACCAACATGACTTAAGACCAAACTTTAGTGCTAAGTCTTTAAAGTCCTCCCACAGCGGTGAAGTTTCGATATTTTCAACAATAGTGCGCGATTTCGAAAATGCAGTAGTACCACATGAGCCCACTTTTGGCCCTATATAGACTCCATTAAGCAAACTACAGTACTCTGGGTGAATATTAGGAGCTGCGCAATGAAAAAGCTGCTGGCCTTTAACTGATAAGATTGAACACCTAGCGGATTCATCATCAATAATCTGCTCGATTGATGAACAAATTTCAGTAAGCACCTCACTTAAAGGTACCCCTAATGCAATTTTAGATAAAATGCCTTGCTGGTGAGATAATAACTTTTTTAACCTATCCGTACCCATTTTCCTTTACCCGTATTATTTATACACATTGAAACAACAAAAGCTTTAATCAAGCGCTTTTTTCTTACGCAGTAAAGTTCAGTATAGTCATGATTAGTAAGTTTTTTATTTTATTGGCAAAAAATAATCGGGCCTGTCTAAAATAATCATAGTTGCATATTACTGAACACCTATTGTTACTATATAAACAAAACCACAATATTAAAGCTAACACTTTGTTACTTAAAAGTACTATTCAAAATTTTTAAGCTATTTATACTATAAGTAATGGTAAATATTTTTTGAGGTTACAGTGCAGATCACACAAGGTATGGAATACTTTTTTTCGGGGTTTAAATTAATTAGCCAAAAAGGGCTAAAGCGTTTTGTCCTTATTCCGCTATTAATTAATATTTTGCTGTTTGGTAGCTCGCTGTTTTTTTTAGTTGGCTGGTTAAGTGATAGTTTTAGCTACATAAACAACATGCTCCCCGAGTGGTTAAGCTGGTTAGAGTGGCTAATGTGGCCTATTGCCGTATTAGTTGTTTTGTTTAGCTATAGTATGCTCTTTACAGTTATCACTAATTTTATTGCAGCCCCTTTCAATGCGCTCTTGAGTGAAAAAATTGAGCTTTACCTAACAGGTCAAAAAATTAACGATGACGGCTTTGCCGAACTAGTTAAAGATATACCTCGCATGCTTGCCCGTGAGTGGACAAAACTATGCTACTACCTTCCTCGCGCAATTGGCTTTTTTATATTGTTATGGGTTTTACCGGTCATTGGTCAAATACTATGGGTGTTATTTACTTGTTGGATGTACGCAGTTCAATACGAAGACTATGCGTTTGATAATCATAAAATTGACTTTAAGCAAATGAAAGACGATTTAAAATCTAAGCAAGGTTTGTCATACGGATTTGGTTTTGCTGTTATGTTGTTAACTGCTATCCCTTTTATAAACTTAATAGTTATGCCAGTCGCAGTGTGCGGTGCAACACGTTTATGGGTAGATAACTATCGTCCAAAATATCGCAGTTAATTAAAAGGTTGCTGACTTTTCAATATTCGAAGGACACCGTATTCTAGATTAAAAAGCACCTAAGGTGCTTTTTTTAATCTATTTTTAAAGCAATAAACTCAAGCGATGCACGCCTTGGTAATGCATCGCTTTGTTTATCTACTTCTTCAAATTTTTTAATCAAAATACTAAAGCGCTGATTATTAATATTAACGGCTGTAACTTCACCAATTTTTATACTGTAGTTTTGCTGCTGATCAAACAGCTTTAGTATTTGACCTTTTACACGCTCTACGTATAAATAAGGTGTTTGGTCTGGCATCTTTAAACGAATGACATTGATTTTACTTAGTTCATGTACCGCGACCCAATTCTGACTCTGCATTAACGTATTATAACGGCTAATACCTTCAGGCTGATAAACAACATCTTGGCTTATAACGCATGTATTACAGTCCTTTACTGATTCAATTCGCCAGTCAACAGCTGTATTTTTATAATACAAATTATCATTTTTTAGTAACCACTCACGTGCATTGTTAGTATCGCTACACGCTATTAGTAAGCTAAAAAAACTACTCAAGATAATAAACTTAGTGCTGAGCATCGGCTTCATACTATTGCTCTTTAATTGCTTTTAACTCAGCAATAATTGCACTACTTGGCTGTGCTTCTTTTATATAACTGGGCAGCGTTTCAATATTAGTAGGCGAGCTTTGTAAATTATGCACCTTACTGTTATTTGTATTTGGCACGCCAAATCGATTACCTGCACTTTGCATATAAAACTGTAAATTAAGCATGCTCCACTCATCTACATCACTCAGTATTGATATTGTATTATCTTGGTTAGTATCAAAGCTGGTTAAGCTTTCGGTGTTAATTGCATTACAATTAAAATCAACTGGTAGTGAGCTATTTCTATTTAACCCCTGTATTTCAAGTATGGTGCTTTCATTTAAATCTGCTGAACTACCATTTGAATAATCAATAATAAAATCATCCGTAGAGCCTAAATGACTATTAGTATTTGGTGCAATATCGCAACTAGCATTGCCTGGGTAAAAACGCTCATAGTAGCGATCGCCTTCGTTATTACCTATTGTTGATAAACCCGCTAATTGATATAAATAGTTCATAGAGCTTAAATGATTAGGCTTAAAATTAACTTCTTCATCACCGCCATGGTATAAACCTAAGTTATGACCTAACTCATGAAATATTGTTGATGCTTGATAATTATAAGTTACATTGGTTGCTACTTGCGTATCAAGCGTTAAACCCCAGCCCCCCATAGTTACCATTAAATCATTACCGCTTATCTCAGCAATACCCGAACCACTAATACTACCGTCTTCGTTACCACTACTTGCCATTAATAAATAATGGAAAATGGGCCTGCGAGTTATATCGCTATATTCCATTTTATAAGCAAATAAATTAGGGCTACTTAAATCGTATTCAAACGGGGTATAGCTATTAAAAGGGACAAGATTTCCGCCACCTAAATCAAAGTTTTGCGGTGCTGTATTTGTATTTTGATCAAACAAATCACCTACGTCAAAGTGGACTGTATAGCCTTTTTCTGCAAAAACAGTGGCTACTTTTTCAAGTGCTGTTCGATGTGGAGTAATACCTACATCACTGCTGTCCATATAATCAACTTCAATAAATATATCTTTTTGTGAGGTACGCGCCCCCCACTCATAAAGTGGTAAACCCGCGAATGTTGTACCCTGTTGCTCAGCGCAATCAGGAATACCATCCTCATCATCATCTATTGTGCAATTTATATTGTTTGGCCCAGCGGGTGTGTTAAACACAGAATAACTCCAATCAGTACTTTGATTAGTGTCTGTCGCATTAAGCTCGCGCTTTAAGCTGCCTCCTTGCTCGGAGATGATTTGCTCTGCGTTACCACCTTGCCATTGTGATGGCGTTACTGGTTCTTGTACTGAGTTACCAAATTTTACAAAGTCGATTGTTTGTGTACCTGCACTATTAAGTAATTCTACAAAACCGTTTATGTACCAATAAGGTCTAATTTCATCACTAGCATTACCTACAAGCGCTATTTTAGGGTTGTTAACTGATGCACTGACTAAAAAATCATCTCCAAACTTGCTTTGTAAAATAAGGTACTCACCATTTTCAAGCTCTTTATTGGGCAGTGAAAAAGTTGTCTCTGCACTAGTCGAGCTATTAATCATATTAATACTGCGGGTTTTAAGCGAATAACTCTGTAAGTTTACAGCAGCCCCTGTGCCGTTATAAATTTCAATCCAAGGTAAGTCGTTACTAAATTGCACAGAAGAAACTTCAGTTATTTTTATATCTTGGCTAGAGGTAGTAAAAGAAGTAGCGGTTTGCGTTTCAATGGCCGTATCATCAAAATTAGTTAAATCAGCTGTAACACGGACAATATATTGGGTATCTTCATTAAAGCTTGCGCTTACATTTACAGTATGAAAATAAGTACTTGTGTCACTAGTAGTACCCGACAAACTTTCAATATTTAAGGCCAAGCAAGTAGTAAAATTATCTGCCGACACTTGTACGCTTCCTGTACAAACACCACTACTAGAATTAACTGCTAAAGTGCTCGTTAGCATAATATCTGAAAATGTAATACTAACAGGGCTATCTACAAGAACTGGGTCATTATTACTTTGGGGTGTTACATTACTAATTGTAGCGGGCGTTGAATCAACCACAGTAATATTCAGGGTAAATTCGGTTGTGTCTTTTGAATCAGACGCAGTTAACGTATAGCTTTGTGAAGTGATACTGTTTGCAGAAGGCGTGTAGCTAAAAAGTAAGGCTTGTGCATCAATAACACTAATTTGTGCACCATTTAAATCATCACCAAAATCAATCTGAACCGTATCGTTATCAGCATCGCTAACTACTAAACTAAATTCTGTGGCTTGATTATATTGCACGCTAATACTTACATCATCTGCAGTTGGTGGATTGTTTGGTGCTAATACTACAACTGTTTTTTGAGCGCTATTTGTAGCGTTATCATCATCGGTTACAGTAACCACAAATGTAACATTGGTATTTTGTGCAACAGTGGGCGCATTAAAACTAATGCTTGTTTGTGTTTGAGTAAGTTCAACTACAGGACCACTTATTTGCTGCCAAGTTATGCTATTAATACTACCATCGCTGTCTTGTGCTTCTGCAACTAAGGTTACACTGTCACCTTTTTCAGCTTCTTCAGGGCCTGTAACAATGACTGTTGGCGCGCTATTTACTTGATTAATTAAAACCGTTTTACTCGCTTGAGCGCTTTTACCTGCATTGTCAGTTACGGTTACGCTAAAACCTAGTGTTGTATTTTCAGATACATTAGGGGCGGTAAAACTAAGGACTCCATCAGTTTGTGAAAACTCAACATTGTCCCCAGCAGACTGAATCCAATTAATATTACTTATAATGCCATCTGTATCTTGAGCGTTAGCAACTAAACTAACTTGTGTGCTGGCAAGTGCACTACTTGGGCCTGTTATATTAACTGTAGGAGCATTATTTTGAGAGGTGATAGTGCCTGAAAAAACTTGTTGTGCAGTAGCACCTGAGTTGTCAGTAACTGTAACCGAAAAGCTAAAGGTCGTATCGGTTGTTACACTAGGTGCAGTGGCTGTAAGCGTGTTACCGTTAGAGGTAAACGTAAACTCAGGCCCGCTAAGTTGTTGCCATTGATAGCTGGCAATTTGTCCGTCGCTATCACTTGCAAGCGCTGTAATAGTAAATGATTGATTAGAAGTAATAACGTTACTGCTAACCGAAAGCGTAACACTGGGCGCAGCGTTACCAGGGGCCGTAGTTGTATCACTACTTTCGCCTCCCCCGCCACAGCCTGTGATTAAAAGTGATAAAAAAGTAAACTTAGCCATTTATTAATATTGTTTTTTACCACTTTTAGCCTCTACATATTAACTATACAAATTTTGTGGCACCTTAGTAACGTTTAAATGAACGGTTATTTCCTCACGATCATGATATAGATGTTTAGCTTGCAACTCGTAATTGATACCTTGTTTCTCAAGCTCTTTTCTGATCATCGAAAGACATTCATAAACACTATCAAAGCGTTTTTTCATAGGCAGCTTTAAGTTAAATATAAACTCTTTTGCGTATGCATTTACTGCCCAGTCAATCATTAGCGTAGTCACTTTGGTCGGTTTTTCCACCATATCGCACACTAACCAAGTAATATTTCTTTTTTCTGGGCGATATTTAAAACCATCTGCTCTAAAGTGTTTAACTTGCCCTGTTTGCATTAAATCGTCATTCATTGGGCCGTTATCAATCGCACTTACAAACATACCACGGCGTACAAGCTGATAAGTCCAACCACCTGGGCATGCGCCTAAATCAACACTGCGCATACCTGCAGCCACGCGTGATTCACGTTGTTGCTCAGGAATAAATACATTAAACGCTTCATCTAATTTTAACGTTGAGCGACTCGGCGCATCGCTTGGCATACGAAGGCGTAAAATACCCATAAAAAATGGAGAGTTATTAAAGCTATAAGAGTAACCCACATAAGCCGTATTGTTTGTTAAAAACATAACATGCATTACTGGGCGGTTTGCTTTTGGCTCACGCAGTACAGTATTTTGTTTTTCGAGGGCTTTTTTAAGCGGTGTTGAGATTTTTTTACAGAACGTTAAAAGCTCTTTGCCTTCGTTTGTGTCTGGCGTTTCAACGCGCAGTTCTGAGCATAATGTAAAATCTTTAGCAGCTTCAACTACTGCGCTCACACGGTCCTCTACTGGCATGTTTTCAAGTAATGTGCCGGCAAACCATTGACGTGCAAACACCATGTTTTTAAAATCAACTTTTTTGATTATTTCATCGCTGTGATGCGCTTCAAAACATTCGTAAACAACATAACCTGTATTTGGTTTTGCTTTTACATACCCTGCAAAACCTTGCTCTGCAGCATGAAACGTTATTTCAGCAGCGGCATCGTTTTCAAAACCACTACGACAAAAAATCACAACACTAGACATATTAACCCTTAAACTCTTTAAAACTTAAATCGTGCAACTTGCACTAAAATAACAATCCAACCAATAATAAAGCACAACCCACCAAGCGGTGTTATAGGCCCAAGCCACTTCATTCCTGTTAGAGCGAGTAAATATAAACTACCACTAAAAAGTAGTGTGCCCGTTATAAAAAAGCCACCAGCCCAACTCAGGTTTATGCCCCATTTAATTAAAATAGCCACCGCAATAAGTGCAAGTCCATGTACCATTTGATACTCAGCAGCCGTTTTAAAAACGCCTAATGAATACTCCGATAAGCGGCTTTTTAAACCATGGGCAGCAAATGCACCTAACATCACCGAAAGCATACAAAAAATACTACCGGTCATTAAAAATAATTTAATCATCTAACCCCCTGCTCGAGTCTTAACGTATCTCAATTTGTTGCTTAATAAATTCAACGGCACTTAACGCTGCTGTTTCTCTATTTTGCAGTTCAGTTACGCCACTTTTTTTACGTGGTTTTAATGAGTGATCGCCATCACTCAGCCAAGTAAACAAAGGCTGCTTTGGCATTTTCATAGTAAGAAGTTCTTCACGTGTACCAAATGTATCTCGCTCGCCCTGTAATACCAAAAAAGGGCAAACAATATCAGCAAAATGATCGGTGCGTAATTTTTCTGGCTTACCAGGCGGATGAAATGGATAACCAAATGCTATAACACCTGAAAGGCTTTGCTCTGTACTACATGCAAGCATTGATGCCATGCGACCGCCCATCGATTTACCCCCTATAAACAACGGTAAATCTGGCTGCGCATTCGTTAGCACTCGTTCATAATAAATAAGTAACTTTGGTGCTCGCTCAGGAGGCCTGCGTTTATTAGTTTGTTTAGCGATTTGCATATATTCAAAATCAAATAAACCAACATCAACACCCTGCTCGCTTATTAATTTTGCCATGTGCTGCATAAAGTCAGAATCGCTACCAGCACCTGCGCCATGTGCAAATATAAACTGTGCTATTGCAGGTTGCTCCGTGCTTTTAAACCATTCAATCATTATTAATACTCATGTTCTTGCTCATGCTCTACTAGGCTCAGCATCCACTCTTTAAACGAAACTATTTTACCAAGCTCTGTTTGCGACTCACGAAGCACTAAGTAATACGCATTTTTACTCTCTAGGCTATGATTAAACGGAATTACCAAACGCCCTGCGTCTATGTCGGGTTTAGCTAATACACTATTGCCAATTGCCACACCTTGTCCATGTACCGCTGCTTGTAACACCATAGAGGAGTGGCTAAATATAGGCCCTTGATTTACCTGGATGTTACGCACGCCTGCGGTTTTCATCCACGTTTTCCAGTTTTTACGTGTAGTGTCGTGTAATAGTGTGTGATGCGCTAAATCACTAGGTTGATCAAGCGGCTTTACCCCGCTTAATAACATAGGACTACAAAGTGGTACTAAATATTCGGTATGAAGCTTGTACGCTTGTACGCCATTCCAATGACCCCTTCCATAATAAATAGCAATATCTACGTCATCAGTGAGTGAGTTTTCATCTTGGTCTTGTGCTTTTATTCGCACATCTATCTCTGGATGTAACTCATTAAACAAACTCAAACGAGGCACTAACCACTGAATAGCAAAACTAGGGGTTAGGCTTACCGTTAGTGAGCCCTTAGCGCCACGAGCTAATAGCTTTTCAGTTGCATCAATAAGCTGAGTAAAAATCTCTTTAATATCTAAAAAATAGCCTTGGCCTTCTTCAGTTAATAATAAAGAGCGGTTTTTACGTAAAAACAACTTCAGCCCTAAATGCTCTTCAAGTGTTTTTATTTGATGACTTACTGCCGCCTGCGTTACATAAAGCTCTTCAGCAGCTTTTGTAAAACTTAAATGGCGTGCAGCCGCTTCAAAGGCTTTTAATGCGTTTAATGGAGGTACCCGTCTTGACATAATAACCAAGCTTAGAATTAGTTTTTCTTATGCGTGAGATTATATACATCATATAAGTTTGTGTATATTAAAGGCATAAAAAAAGCGACCTGAGTCGCTTTTTAATAAACATCATGCTTAATTATAAATCGCTTGCACTTGTATCAAGTGGGGCAAAACTTTTAATTAAATCATCAACCGCTTTCATTTGCGTTAAGTACCCTTCTAACTTGCTAAGCGCTAGCGCACATGGGCCATCACATTTAGCTTCGTTAGGATTTGGATGCGCTTCAATAAATAAACCAGCAATACCCAACGCCATACCACTGCGCGCAAGCTCTGCAGCTTGTGCACGACGACCATCAGCAGAGTCAGCTCGTCCACCAGGGCGTTGTAGCGCATGTGTTGCATCAAAAATAACAGGTGCCATTGCCTTCATGTCATCCATACCCAGCATATCAACCACAAGGTTGTTGTAACCAAAGCTAGAACCACGCTCACAAAGAGCTACGTTGTTATTACCAGCTTCATTAAATTTAGTAATGATATGACGCATTTCATGTGGCGCTAAAAACTGTGGTTTTTTCACATTAATAATTGCACCTGTTTTAGCCATCGCCACAACTAAATCTGTTTGACGCGCTAAAAAAGCAGGTAACTGAATTACATCAACAACTTCTGCAACAGGTGCAGCTTGATGCGGTTCATGTACGTCAGTAATTAGTGGAATTTTAAACGTGTTTTTAATTTCTTCGAATATTTTTAAACCTTCTTCCATACCTGGACCGCGGTACGAATTGATTGAAGAGCGATTAGCTTTATCAAATGAGGCCTTAAATACATAAGGAATATTTAGTTTCGTCGTAACTTCTACGTAATGCTCTGCAACACGCATTGCTAAATCGCGAGATTCTAATACGTTAATACCACCAAACAATACAAACGGTTTGTTGTTTGCAAGTTCAATTTCATTAATTTTAATAATTTGGTCTTTCATTTAAATTCCTTAAGGTGCAACTGCTTGCATCATTAATCCACAAATATAAGCCATATAAGTACCCACACCGTAGCCTAGTACAGCTAACAAGACACCAACAGGCGCTAATGACGGATGAAACGCTGATGCTACAACAGGTGCTGACGCTGCGCCGCCCACATTAGCCTGAGAACCCACTGCCATATAAAATAACGGTGCTTTAATCAGTTTAGCCACAATTAACATAATGCTTGCATGCACTAACATCCAAATTGCACCCACTAAAAATAGCCCAGGGTTATTGAAAATAGCGGTTACATTCATGTGTAAGCCAATCGATGCAACCAAAATATATAAAAAGCTAGAAGCTACTTTTGAAGCGCCAAACGCTTCTATTTGCCTCACTTTAGTAAACGATAAGCCTATGCCAATCGTTGTTGATATAACAATTAGCCAAAAGAATTTACTGTTTAAGCTGTATTCTTTTGCCCATTCATAAGTAGTGCCAAAGTACGGCCCCAAAAAGTCAGCGCAAAAGTGTGCTAAGCCAGTTATACCAAATGCAATTGCAATCAGCGTCATGTAATCATTAAGAGTTGGAATGCGTGCATGTTCTGCGTGATATTCTTCCACACGCTTTTTCAAGTCTTCAATTGCGCTTGTATCAGCACCCGTCGCTGCATCAATCTTTTTATGATTTGCTGCCATTAACAATAAAACAGCCATCCAAATATTAGCGACAATTACATCAACTGTAATCATTACTGAGAATATATCACCACCAACTTCAAACATTTCTTTCATTGATGCTTGGTTAGCACCGCCGCCAATCCAGCTACCTGCAACAGTTGTCATACCGCGCCATACGGCATCTGGGCCATGCCCACCAACAATACTTGGGTCAACAGCACTGACGACTAAAATAGCTAATGGCCCACCAATAACAATGCCTAAAGTACCCACTAAAAACATAATAAGTGCTTTAGGACCTAAGTTAATAATCGCTTTTAAATCAATACTAATGGTAAGTAGTATTAAACAGGCAGGTAGTAAGTAGCGCGAAGCCACATAATAAACATTAGATTTATTACCATCTACAATACCAAAGGTATTTAATAACGAAGGTAAAAAGTAACACAGTAATAAAGCAGGTACGTATTTATAAAATCGTTTTAAAGCTGGACGCTCACTGTTTGAGGTTTTAAAAATAAACCCCAAAATAATAGCAAGCAAACCAAGCACAACGGCATCATTTGTAATTAATGCGCTTTGAGTTTCAACCATAATTATTCCTATTCTTAATGGTGCGTTTTATTATTATCTTCTAGTTCTTCTATTTGGTGTTGAATAATCTCTATTGCAGGATCGTCCGGACACTCATCTACAAAAAACTGTAAATCATCACGTGCCATTTTAGGGCAACCGAGCTGATTTAATAAGTAACCTCTGTCGCGTCTCTCATACGGGTCGTCGCCTATTAACTCCATTAGCATCTCTACACAGGTTAAAGCATGACCAAATTTATTTTCGCTAATGAAAGACCATTTTTGCTGAGCTAAAAATAACTTATATACTTCGTCATCAAAAATCAGTTCTAGTGGCTCTTGCTCTTGACCATCATCTTCATCTGCGTTTTCAGGGATAATATACCAACTTTGTTGTCCACTGCTTGGCTCTATTATGTAGCCTTCTTCATCACTAATCGCCACATGTACACCAACATCACCTTGGGTAAGACTAAGGTTCGCGTCACAGTTAGCTTGTTGTAAAAAATGACAAAGTATAATTGCCAGTGTTGTAGGTGAACCACTGCGCATAGAAAGCGTATAGCTTAATGTATTTAATTTATATTCAGGCACTTTTAAACCTGATGCACTAAATAGCCAATCACTGTAAAACATATCTAATAATTTTTCGAGGCGATCGTGCTCATCACTCACTTTTAAACACAGCGCTGAAATTTGCTGTTCAAAGTCAGTTAAAGTTTCATAACATGGTGTTAAATCTATCTGAGGGTCCCACTTTGACTCTGCTTTAATACAGCGGTAAATCGCTGGAGGTGTAAATTCATCGTAAGCATCATCAAGATAAGATTCATCGTGTTCGTCAAACCCGAGGGTAGTCATTAATACTGCAACATTTTAGAAAACGAAGGCGTAGTTTACCTAACTTTAAAGCTATATACCAATATAGAGGTGTATTTGAATATTTTCTGAGAGGGAGTTGTATTTGAGCTTTACAAAACAACTATAAAGCTCAAATAGTCAGATATTACTTAAAGCAAAAAAGCTGATTTAGACGTCGCTAAATAACCTATCGCTAAAATAACAGCAGTGTTAACTAAAACGTAAGCAACTTTAGCCGCCATTTTAGTTTGTCGGGCGCTTTTAGCCCCAATACCAATGTATATAACCACTAAAACTATTTTTTCTAATAGCCAATATTGTTCAAACGGATTAATTTTAGCCATAAATATAAGCGTAAGTGCAGACACTAACAACAACGTATCTATGCTGTGACTACCAATCATTACCGCTTTATTTTTTGCTAATTTACCACTGCCCATTCGCGAAAAAGCGCGAACATAAAATAATATTACACTTAACATCGCAATTGCCATGTGCGAGTGCTTTACTGCTAAATAATCCATATGCCCCTGTACTTCTGTTTTATAAAAATTTAATCAGGAAAACGGCTAAGAACCGCCTCTAACTCATCAAGCTTTTCGTTAAATACTTCAACCATTTTTGGTTCAAAATGTGTGCCTTTTTCAGCATTAATTTCATCAACCACATTTTGTAATGTCCAAGGCTCTTTATAACACCGTTTATGGCGAAGTGCATCGTATACATCAGCAAGTGCGACTATGCGACCAAATACATTAATTGCGTTTCCGCTTAGACCTTGTGGGTAACCAGACCCATCCCATTTTTCATGATGCTCTTTTGCAATAATTGCACCTGTACTCACAATTTCATGGGGAGAGTCTTTTAAAATAGTATAGCCTTTATCAGTATGGGTTTTCATCACTTCCCATTCTTGAGGTTCTAACTTTGCTGGTTTGTTTAAAATCGCATCAGGAATACCCACTTTACCTACATCATGAAGAGGAGACGCCAACCTTACTAAATCTGCATCATGTTTAGATAAACCATAGCCCTCAGCTAAAATATGACAAATATGTGCTACACGTTTAACATGATTACCTGTCTCGGTTGAGCGCTGCTCTACTGCTTCACTTAACCTATAAACAAGCTCTTGTTGTGTCGCTTCTATTTCAGACTGAAGCTGCACATTTTCAAAGGCAAGTTGCACATTTTGAGAAAATATTTTGATTAAATGACGCTGAGTATCCGTTAAATCCTTTGGGACACCTGATATGAACAGCATTGAATTATGATTGTACTCACTACTGCAGTACGCAAATAAGTAATTATCTTTATAAATGATACTTTTATCATTAAGCGCCTGATGACACGCACTTAACTGCTCAGCTTGTAATACCTCATCAAGCTCTTTACCTTCACTTTTTTCAAAATCGCCAGTGCCAGAGCAAACTATTAGTTTTTTATTTTTTTCATGTTCTGGGTTTTGTGCAACTAAAGTGGTGGCATACATAGCTTGATCAGCAATACCCAATAAAGATGTTAATTGCTGCATAACGCCTTCAATAAAGTGCTCTATTGAATGCGCAGAAAAAATATCACGAGACGCTATAATTATTTTCTCAAGCCCTTCGCGTGACTGCTCAATCGAAATAATATCCCGATACGAGCGTAGGCTCGACATAATAACAGTAAATAATTTTTGAGCCGTTAGCTCCGTTTTCGATTTGTAATCGTTAATATCATAATTAATAATGACTTGACGTTCAGGTGCCTGGCCAGGTTGGCCTGTTCTTAAAATAATCCGTATATGATTATTTTTAGCTTCTTCACGAATAAACTTAGCAACCTGCAAACCAGCGTCGTCGGTTTCCATTACCACGTCAAGTAGCACAATAGCGGCATCTGGATGCTCTTTTATGGTAACTGTTTACTTTGTCCGATTTCACCACCTTTAATGGCGTTTCATCGGCAAACAGCGTGGGTTGCCTTAACAGCTCGGCTTTAAGCCGTTCAACTAATGGCGCGAAGAGTG
>NZ_AUTL01000195.1:0-2043 GCF_000498015.1 Pseudoalteromonas sp. TAE79 | reverse complement strand
TTAGCCAATGGCACCACTACCAAGGGTTGACTGACCCGGTTCGTGATCCGCTGGTATGTAAAACCATGGAGGGCATTCGCCGCACCCATGGACAGCCCAAGCGCAAGGCCAAGGCGTTGCGCTTGGAGCACATCGCCCAACTAGTAAATTACTTGCGGCACTTACCGGACAACAAAAAGAAATACCGGGATATTGCCTTGGTACTCACCGGGTTCTTCGGCGCCTTGCGTCGCAGTGAGCTGGTTGCTCTTCAGGTCAATGATCTGGTTTGGGAGCCGGAAGGGCTGCTCATCCGGTTGCCGCGCTCCAAGACCGACCAGCAAGGCATGGGTTTAATGCGAGCTTTACCTTACGGAAAGGCCGCTTGTTGTCCGGCTACCNCCGCCGTGAAAACTTGGTTAGATGCAGCGGGCATCACCAGCGGTCCGGTGTTTCGTCCCACCAACCGCTGGGATCACATTCAGGAAAAAGCGCTGGCTCCAGGTGCGGTCAATGCTTTGCTCAAAACGCTGGGGCAAGCCTGTGAGTTTGATTTTGTGCCTGAACTCAGTAGNGTAGCCACAGTTTCCGTAGAGGGTTATCCACATCGGCAGCGCGTGAGCGAGTGGATTTTGAGTTGATCAAGAAACAAGGCGGCTGGAAGAGCGATGCCACCGTCTGGGAGTATATCGAGGAAGGCCAGCAGCTCAGCAATAATGCGTCAATTATCTTAATGGAGAAGATGGCAACCCTGATGGATGCTGAATGATTCGGTCAACATTCGGGGCAGAATCAATGTATCGGGCCAAACCCAAATACCAAAGCTGGTAATGTTACCGCCACGATCATGGATCATTCTGGCCGCTTTACATCATCGATAAAATATTGTAGATTTACCTACCTTTGTGTAACTAGATCTACAATATATGAAATGGATATTACTGATCTTATCCCTGCCCACCCAAAACGCGACAGTGCGTATGCGGGTATGGCGAACCCTCAAGTCCTCCGGTGCAGCAGTATTGCGTGACGGCGTTTATCTGCTTCCCCATCGACCAGAACATCAGCAATTGTTCGATGGCTTGCTGCAAGAAATAGAGGCAAGTGAAGGCTCAGCCTATGTGCTCCTGGTCGATACCGAAGATGCTGGCCAATTCAGCGGCCTGTTTGATCGTCAGGATGATTACGCCCATCTTTTACACGAGCTGCCCCCAATAAAAGAATTGGCCAGTAGTTCCCTGCAAGAAGCAACCAGACAGCTGCGTAAACTGCGCAAAAACTTCACCGCTATCGCCGCAACGGATTTTTTCCCCGGTGAAGCGCAGGCACAAACCCAGCAGGCGCTGCAACAGCTTGAACTTCAGCTCAATCGCCAGTTATCGCCCAACGAACCCCATGAGCACACCGGTGAAATCCCACGGTTGGATATCAGCCTCTATCGCGGGCGGTTATGGGCAACCCGTCAACGTCCCTGGGTGGATCGCCTTGCCTGTGCCTGGCTAATCCGCCGTTTTATCGATCCGGAGGCTCGCTTTGTGTGGTTGCAAGCACCGAAGGATTGTCCCGCCGATGCGCTGGGCTTTGATTTTGACGGAGCCAGTTTCACTCACCTGAATGGCAAGGTCACTTTTGAGGTTCTGCTTGACAGTTTTAGGCTCGATCACCCCGGCTTAACGCGCTTGGGAGCCTTGGTGCATTTTCTGGACGTAGGGGGTATCCAGCCCAGTGAAGCCAGTGGGCTGGAGCAAATCCTGTGGGGATTGCGCAACAGTATTCATGACGACGATCAACTCATCGCCACGGCTAATGGTGTCTTCGATGCCTTACTGGCTGCNCCAGCCGGTTGAAGCGCCTGCGCCGGTCAGTTTTTGGGAAGCCTTCCGTTTCTGGTTAAAGCTCGGGTTTGTCAGCTTTGGTGGCCCGGCAGGCCAAATAGCCATCATGCACCAGGAGCTGGTGGAGCGCCGGCGCTGGATCAGCGAAAAACGGTTTTTGCATGCGCTCAATTACTGCATGGTGTTGCCTGGTCCGGAGGCGCAACAACTTGCCACTTACATTGGCTGG